>JAUPKO010000096.1 GCA_030837395.1 Actinomycetota bacterium
GCTGCCCTGCCCCCTCTCGGAGGACCTGCCACTGCCCGTTGGAGTAGAACGTTCTGATGCCATCCGTGCCGCCCGCGTTGTTGCCGCCGGCGCTGTTGATGGTGATGGACGCGGGCGTCGCTTGGTTCAGGCGAGCGACGTAGTCGGTTGAGGTGTTGCCGCCGAGGTCGGTGAAGGCCCCGCCGATCATGTACTTGCCGACGTTGGTGTCCGCGTGACTGTTGACCGTCACCACCCTGACGACATCGGTCGGGGGTGGCGACTCGAAGTACCAACCCACGTTGCCGGACGTGTCTGAGTTGCAGATGTAGTCGCACTGTGGCTTGTCACCGCCATCCGTGAAACCCCCGGCAAACACGTACGAGGGATTGCCGCCGATGGGGTCTTCAGGGTCCGTGGGATCGACCGCCACGGACCAGACGTCGCCGTCGAGGGTCGAGCCCGTCCCACTGACCGGCGCGGTGTACCCGGCTGCCGGGGCGAAGTTGGACAGCGCCACCTTGGCGATCTTCCCGGTGAATTTGCCGCCAACCAGGATGCTGTTGTCGCTTGTATCCAGCGCGATCGAGTTGACCTTGGCGTCGAACAGGACTGTGCCCGCGGAGGTGCCGTCCGTCGTCGGGTAGGCCGTGGTGTCCACCGCACCGGCCGTGGTCAAGCGCACAAGTCGGGCCAGCTTGGTATCGCTGTTGATGCCGGAGAACCCGCCGCCCAGCACGTACCTGTTCCCACCACAGCCCGAGGTGCAGTAGAAGCCGGAGGTGATGGCACCTGACGAGGGGTTGATGGTCGGCGACGTGAAGCCTGTCGCGTTGGCGCCGGTGTCAAAGACCTCCTTCGACACGCCATTGGCCTGAGTGCCGACGACCAAATTCAGCGTCGCGCCCGAGCCTTCGGCGGTGAACATCGTTTGCACGCAGTTCGTGTACGAGACGGTGCCGGTAGACAGGCCATTGCCCGTCGGGTAGAAACCGGTATTGGCAGCACCGCCGCTGGCGTTCACCCGAATGAGGTAGTCCATCTTCGCGTCCCCGCTAGCGTTGGTGAAGTTGCCACCGATGTAGATCTTCCCCGCCGTGTTGGACCCCGACGTGGTTTGGGTCTCCAGCAGCGTCCGCACGGTGAGGGTAGGCGAGGTCGTGCCGCCGTCATTGCAGGTGCCCGTCCCGGCCGACAGGACCGGCGACGTGAATCCCGTGTCAATGGTGCCGTCGGCGTTCAGCCGGGCCACGTAGTCGATGGCGGCGTTACCGCCCGCATTGGTGAACGAGCCGCCGATGAGGTACTTGCCTGCGTTGGTGCCCACCTTCAACTGGATCATCGCGTCCACCGGGCCGTTGAGGGTCGGCGGCGTGAACGTCACGTCACGCCCGCCCCACCCGACGACGGTGGCGTTCGCGGCCACGATCCCGGTCAGGCACATGGCGGCGCTGATGATCGCCACTGCGATTCCCCGGCGCATCTTCGTTCCCATGGCGTTCACTTCGCCACCACCCATCCGCTGTAGTTGCCGGCCTTGTCCTGCACTCGCACGGCGACCTCGCCGGTGCCTGGTGCCGCGATCGCGTCAGTGGTGAAGCGGGTGGGTGCCGACTGCGACGTTCCGACGCGCACCTGGACCTTCGCCAGGCCGCTGCCGCCCTGTCCGTCGTTCGCGGTCACGCTCACATACCGCTTGCCCTGCTCCGAGGTGGGCTTCGCCGAGGTGCCCGCCTTGTCCTGCTCCGTCGTGCCCTGCTCCGTGGTGAGTTTCGCCGAGGTGACCGTCGGCGCCGTCCGATCGGGTGCCGGTGGCGGTGGGCTGCTGGGTCTGATCACCTTCCCCCCGATGGTGACCACCGGCGCGGCTTGAGTTCGGGCATCGAGGGAGACGTCAGTGGTCTTGCCGGCCTGCAGCAGTACCCCTGGGCGCGGCGGCAGTTTGGGGAAGGCCAAGTCGATCCCGCCCGCCGGCTTCACGACGATGGAGTCCTGCCCGGCGGCGAGGCCGTTGATCGTGAAGCGACCGTTGGCCGCCGTGGCCGCGATCCGGCAGTCCAGGAAGGTCGCCCCGCAGACCCGCACCTCACTGCCAGCTGGCACGCCCGTCACCTTGCCGGTCACAGTTGCGGCAGGGGCGAGGGTGACGTTGGCCTTGAGCGCCGTGGCGCCGACCACCAGCACACTGGCCTTGGTCATGGTCGACGTACCGCCGACCCAACTCATAGCCCACGGCGCGGCACCGACGCCCGGCCCGGAAATCCGCACCTTGTACGGACCCGCCTGAAGCCCTACGAACGCATACCGGCCGAGGGCATCGGTCGTTGTGTCGGCGATGAAGTTGCCATCGGCGGTGAAGGCCTCGACGGTGTAGCCCTTCACCGCCCTGTTGCCCGTCGCCGTTATCACCCCCGAGATGGAGGTGGCCGACGCTGCAGCCCCGCCGGTTGCCCTGCCACCGGAGGGTGCACCCGGGGCCCGCTGCGCGCCCGAGTTGGGGCCCACCTCGGCCAGTTGCTCCGGGTCGACCTGGGTCACCTTCGGCGGGGCCGGATTCTGTGCGGCGAATCCCGTCTGGCTCACGGCCACACCTACCAGCGCAGCGCAGCACCCGACCGCCACCACCATCGGCACCCTGATCTTCATGACAACCCTCACGATCTGCCGAGCCGACGAAGGAGCACTCCCTCTATAAACTGAAAACTACTAGTCTTTATCTGAGGCTGTCAACGCGGGTCCGACCTCGGTTACGATTCCCCCAACGCGACGGTCATCCGCGGGCGAAAGGGGATCGGCTTGGAAACGATCCCGGCGATCACAGCCTTCAGTTACCTTGGTTTCGGCACCCTGTTCCTCGCCATGGTGATTGCCTGGCGGTATCTGCCCGGAAGCGGTGATAGGGCGGCCATTCGGATGTACCTGGTGTCGGCGGCGCTGACGGCTGCGGGAGCGATGGTTGACGTTCTGCGCTACATCGCGACACCGGCGTGGGCGGTGGCAGGGTCGCTCGTCTTGACCCTGTTGTCTCAGTTGACGGCGTTGATGGCGGCGCGCCGGTTGCTCCGGATGGGTCCCACTCCGCGAGTGTTCAGCATCCTGACGGTGGCGGGCAGCGTCGTCACGACTTGGTTCACCCTCGTCGAGCCCAACTACGTGGGGCGCAGCGGTGCCTACTTGGTCACGGGTGCCGTCCTCACCGGCGCGATCGGTTGGACCTTCCTGCGGGCCTCGGAACCGGGCCTGACAGTCATCTTCCGGATCATCGGAACGATCTACGGATCGTATGCAATCCTCAGTTTCGTCCGTGTCGCCATGCTGCCCAGCATGGATCCGACCAGCGACGTGGACCAATCTCCGACGAGCGTGCTGCTGAATCAACTCGCCGCACTGCCGCTCCTCTTCCTGATCGCCGTGATGCTCGTCATGGTGACTGTCCGGCGGGCGCATGACGTGGTCTCCGAGGACCGCGACGTGGCAGTCGAGACCAGCGCGGAACTCCTGGCCGAGACCTGGTCGGACCCGCTGACCGGGTTGGCCTCGCGGGCACGCATTCGCTCGGTCATCGAAGCGTCGCTGGCGGCCGGCCCGAACGCGGGGCCGCCGGGAGTCCTGGTGGTGGCATTGGACGGGAACCTCGCCGAGTCCCACGGCCATCGAGTGGCAGACGAGGCACTCGTGAGCGTGGCCGAGCGAGTCACGTCGCTGTGTGGCATCCACCCACAAGACTGGGACACCGCCGGTCGATGGGGCGAGAATTCGATCATCCTGCTCCCCCCTGCGGAGTCGAGCAGGTCGATTCGGCAGTGGGCCCTGTCGTTGCAGGACGCTCTGACATCGATGACCACCGCTGCCGGGCACCCCTGCTCGGCAAGCGTCGCTGAGATCCGGATCGAGCCTGGAGTGTCGATGGCTTCCCTCGAAGTCGAGATTCGGGACGCCATGGCAAGCGCCCTGGACGAAGGGCCATCTGGCATGGCTTCAAACGTCCGCGCCTAGGCCTGGGACGTCGCCGTGCGTGCAGTGCTACTCCGCACCCACGTGAAGAGACTCAACCGACGCTGCCGAGGCCATCATCGTCGTGGCCATGTCGACGATCAAGCTGATCCTCTGTCGGCTGGGACTGCCATCCCGCAGGGAGTCGTCGATGAGCGAGTCCACCGAGGTGCGGATTGCCCGGGCTCTTTCAGCGGCTCCGTCGACGGTGAGGGCCGGTTGCAGGCGTTGCAGTGCGGCGGTCAGTTCAGCAAGGACGCTGTCGGAACCGGCATCGGTGCGGCTCAGGTCCGGGACGGCGGTGGACATCGAGCGTAGGAGCAGGGCCACGGGCTGCTTGCTTCGCGCCTCAGCGGTGGCACGAACCCAATCGCCGATGGTGTCCGACAGCGAAACGTTCCGACCGATCCGTTCGATGGCCGGAAGTGCCGCCTGCGCCTCGGCCTCGTCGACCCGGCGTCGCAGTTCGGCGGCGAGCACGTACTTGTTGGGGAAGTAGCGGTAGACGGTGGGCCCGGACACTCCCGCTCGGGCGGCCACCACATTGGTGTTGAAGGCATCCCACCCTGCCTCGGTGAGGATGTCGACCGAAGCCGAGCAGATTCGGTCGATCGTGACCTGTGCCCGGGACTGGATGGGCTGACGCATGTCGTCGGGCGTGACAGCGTGGCCACCCCTGCCCATCCGCCTTGCCATGGCTCGCTCCCGCCTTGCCGCTGTTGATGCCTGCAGTCTACCTGCTGTTCCAGCGCCTGAAGGTGCGCTCAGGCGGCCACCCACCATCGCACCCCGCCAATGCGGCACCTCATCGTCATCGCGGCCGAGCCGGCAGTACACACAGGTTATCCACAACCTGGGGATGAACTACACGGGTGTAATCCAACTCACTTCCACTTGGTCGAGAGCACGAAACCCACTGTGAAGAAACCGAAACCCACAAGCACGTTCCACCAGCCGAGGGTGCTGATGACCGGGGCATCGGGGGCCACGTAATAGGCGACGATCCACACCAGACCGATGATGAACGCCGCCACCATGGTCGGCACGAGCCAGCGGGGCGAGTCGAGCCGGACCGGTTTGCGTTTGTCGGCCTTCTTGCTGACTTTCGCACCGTCCTTGCCGGTCGACTTCTTGGCCGTGGTTGTCGCTTTGGATGCGGCGGCCTTGGGTGCGGCGGGCTTCTTGGACGTGGTCGGGGTCAGGTCGTCCCCGGTCGAGTCGTTGACCATGCTGGCGGCCTCCTTCGTCTGACGCGACTGTACCGGTCCGGAGGCCACCCGCCGCAGACACCCGCCGTGCGCTCGGTCATCATGGCAGTCGTGGGCGCCAACATCCTCGTGGTCGACAACTACGACAGTTTCGTGTTCAACCTCGTGCAGTACCTGGCGCAGCTGGGTGCACAGTGCGACGTCGTGCGCAACGACGCGATTGCGCCATCCCGGGCGGCCGAGTACGACGGGGTGCTCATTTCGCCTGGACCGGGAGCCCCCGCGCAAGCGGGAATCTGTGTGGAATTGATCACCACAATGGGAGCTCAGGTGCCGATCCTGGGCGTGTGCCTTGGCCACCAGGCGATTGCCGAAGCCTTCGGCGGCGACGTCGTGCGGGCACCCGAGTTGCTGCACGGCAAGACGTCGCTGGTGTATCACGAAGATGCGGGCGTGTTCGTCGGCTTGCCGAGCCCGCTCACGGCGACCAGGTACCACTCGCTGACGGTGGCCCCGCAGACGCTGCCGGCGGAACTGGAGGTGACCGCTCGTACCGAGAGCGGAATAATCATGGGCCTGCGCCATCGCACCCTGGACATCGAGGGGGTGCAGTTCCACCCGGAGTCGGTCCTCACTGAGGGCGGCCACCGGATGCTGGCCAACTGGCTCGCCCGTTGTGGCGCGCCCGAGGCTATCGCCGCAGCGGAGGGCCTCAGCCCGGTGGTGGCCCGCTCGGCCTGATCGGGCTGCCTACGGGGTGGGGGCGTCAGGCGACAGAAGTGAAGCGTCCGTCGGCCCAGCCGTGGTCGGGGCCACCGTGGTCGGTTCTGCCGTCGTGGGGGCGGCGGTGGTGGGGGCAGCTGTGGTCGGGCTCGCGGTGGTGGGTGACGGGGTGGGACTCGGCGCGGTGGCCACAGTGATGGTCACCAGGGTGCCCTTCACAGCAGTGCTGCCACCAAGGGGCGACTGCGCCAGCACGGTGCCCGGGGCCTCCTGTCCATCGGCCTGGGTGGTCACGTTCACCTGGAACCCGGCGTTGGCCAGGTCTGACTTGGCCTGGGCCTCGCTCTTGCCCACCACTCCGGGTACCGGTACCCGGCCGTTCGAAATCGTGATGCCCACCCGGGAACCGGCGTCGACGCTGGTGTTGGCCGTGGGGCTCTGACGGATCACCGAGCCCTGCGGGGCGTCGCTGTCGGCCTCGGTCACGCTGCCGAGGTTGAGGTTCTGATCGGCCA
>JAUPKO010000878.1 GCA_030837395.1 Actinomycetota bacterium
ATTGTCAGGGATCGGACGGACCAACTCGTGGCGGAAGTCCGTGAGTCAATCAACCAGGTTCTATCGGCCCTCGACCAGCCACAGCTTGAGGAAATTCAGGAGTGATGCGTAATTGCCCACGATCGGGAGCTGTAGGACAACGCTCGAGTACGACGAACGCATGGCGCGCGCTGCTCTGAACGCGTTGGCAACACGAGGGGCGCGCCCGTCGCGAACGCGCCCAACTCCCCGAAGCAATCCGCTCGTCGGACGGTTGTCCTAACATTCCCCGTAGTTCGGGGGATGGGGGATTCATGCTCGGTTTTGCCATTGTCGATCGGCTGCCGTCGGCGGCAGCTACCGCCGTCTGGCTCACCACCCATGTCGGCGGGACGACGGTCCAGCACACCAATGCGGTGGTGATCGACTTGGACGACGACGAGTACGGCAAGAAGATTTATGCGCTGACGGCTGACCGGATCGTGGTTCTGACGGAGGGATCGTCGGCCGATGGGCTCTTCGAGCACGCGCTCGGCGTCGACGCCTTCGACGAATTGATCGCCGAGACCGCCGCACGGCAACTGCTGATCGAGAAGGCCATCACCGACTACATGGCGAAGTCGAAGAACAAGAATCTCGTCATTCCGAACTTTCCGGCTCCGCCGATGCTGCCCACCGAGACCCGGGCCGAGCCGCAACACCGGGCGCTCGGGGTGGCCAACTACGTGGCGGCGGTGTGGTCGGGATGGTTCGCCACCGAGGAGCAGCGGCTCCGGCGCAACACCGACCCCCGCACGGGTGCCTCGCCGTGGATCATGCCCGAAGAGCTCGCCGCCCCGGAGGTGTCGGAGTTCCCGCCGGCCTTCGCCGGCCGCGTGCAGCCGGAACCCTTGCGGGCATGCTGAACTACACCGCCATCGACTTCGAGACCGCCAACGGCTACCGCGGCTCACCGTGCGCGGTCGGGCTGGTTCGGGTTCTGGACGGATCCCCGGTCGACCAGGTCCGGTGGCTGATGCGGCCGCCGGAAGCGGTCGATCACTTCGACGCCTTCAACACCATGGTTCACGGCATCACCGCGGACATGGTGGCCGGCGAGCCGCGGTGGCGCGAGGTCCTGCCCAACATCCTCGACTTCATCGGCGATGACGTGGTGGTATCCCACAACGCCGGATTCGACATCGGTGTCGTCCGCTACGCCTGCGCCGCCGACAACATCGGGTGGCCGGCGATGCAGTTCCTGTGCACGCTGGTGCTGGCCCGCCGGGCACTGTCCCTGCCGTCGTATCGGCTGCCCTTCGTCGTCGAGGCGCTCGGGGCGAAGATCGACCTGCACCACGACCCGTTGGCCGACGCCCGCGCGGTGGTGGACATCGTCGACGGTCTGGCGAGGGCGAACGGTGCTGGCGACCTCGACGCCTTGGCCGAGTCGGTCGGCGTGCGCATCGGCCGCATGAACAGTGGCCTCTACGTCGGAAGTGTGGCGAAGTACAGCGGCGGCGGGACATCGCGGCTGAGCCAGGCCGAACTCAACCCCGACGCAGACCCGGACGGGTACCTCTACGGGCGGGTGGTGGTGTTCACCGGCGCCCTGATGACCATGACCCGTCAGGTGGCCTGGGATGAGTGCGCCCGCGTCGGCGCCGTCTGTGAGAAGTCCACCACCAAGCGGACCAACGTGCTCGTCGTCGGTGACATCAACCCGGCCGTGCTGCGGCCGGGCGCGGCGCTGACGAAGAAAGCCGAGCGGGCGTTCGAGTTGCAGGACCAGGGGCAGGATATCGAGGTGATGACCGAGGATGATTTCCTGCGCTGCTTGGAGGGCAGACCCCTGGACCTTCTCTCGGCTTCCGGAGAGCAGCAAGAGGAGGGGCTGCCCGAGTTCGTTCCCGCCCATGTCCGAGCAGTGCCACCGGTGGAACGCCGCGCACCGAAGCCGCCACGCCCCCTGCGCCGGGAACGCGTGCCCACCGACCAGCATTGCTGCGTGGAGGGGTGCACCAACACCGCCGCGTTCAGGACACGCAAGAAGCCGACGTGGTGCGACGAGCACATCGTGGAACTGCAGCGGCTCGGCGGCATCAAGCCGCTCGAACCGTTCACCCACCCCGACGACTGGCAGCTGACGGAGTGCCTGAGGTGCACCGTCCCGGCGCACTACCGGTTCAACTACACCCTGGACAAGAACCGCGTCGGCGAGCCGACGTGTCGGGCTTGCTACTGGCGGGAGTGGGCCACGTGGGCGCGCGGGGTGCAGGGGGAGTGGGCCCGCCTGGAGCCGGTGCCCTATCAAGAGGCCAAGGCATTAGCCGAGGAGAACGGATTCGACTATCTCGGACCGCTGACGGCGCCGTCGCTGCCCGACGATCCGCACCACACCCGCTGCCGGCGCTGCGGCAAGATCAGCGCCGAACGGTTGGGCGACATCGGATTCGGCTGCACCTGCTCCAGATCGTGACCGCGGCTGAGCTGCGATACGGTCCATAATCTCCGCGGGGTGTGGAACCGCCGACGCGCTGCAGGGCCTCGAACGCGCAGCTGTCGTCGCGATCCACCCGCTGTCGGGAAAGCGCATCGCCGACGAGTTCTCGGTGAAGCCGGGACGGGCCTGCGTGATGCTCTCCCGCCACCGCAGCCACCTGTCGCTGCTGATCGACGTCCAGGCCGCCGCGGTGCTGCGCAACGGCGACCAGGAGGACGAGAACGTCGCGCTGGCGAGCACCGTGCTGCACGACATGCTCGACAGCGCGGAGTTCTGACGACCACGCCTGCCCGACCACACTGCTGGGCGGCCTCACCTGCGGTTGTCACGTCCTCACCGAACGGAGGGCTGATGTCCACCCCCGTCTTTAGACTCCCCGCCATGGGGGATTTCGACGTGTTGTACGCCCACCTCTCCGAGGACCCGCGTGTTCGTGGCCGGCAGTTCGAGCGTGTCTGCAAGTGGTTTTTCGAGAATGACCCGGTCTACAGCCACGAACTGAAGACGGTGTGGTTGTGGAAGGACTGGCCGGGCCGGTGGGGCGGTGACGCCGGCATCGACCTGGTGGCCGAGGACCGCAACGGCGAGCGGTGGGCGATCCAGGCCAAGGCCTATGACCCTAAGTACCGGGTCAGCAAGAAGGACGTCGACAAGTTCCTGGCAGAGTCGGGGCGCAAGGTGTTCGCCTACCGGATGCTGATCGCGACCACCGATCTGATCGACCGGACCGGTGAGCGCACGATCCAGCAGCAGGAGAAGCGCAGCAGCTTCTTCCGCCTCAACGATCTGCGG
>JAUPKO010000879.1 GCA_030837395.1 Actinomycetota bacterium
CGAGCACGCCCTCCTCCTGCGGGGCGCCACGGCCCGCATGGGCAGCATGACCAGCATCGATCCGGGGGACGCGCGGCCCCTGCGCCAGGCCGCCGAGGCCTACCAGGGAATCCAGCGCCGCGGCCGGGCACTGGCCGCCGACCGGTCGCTCGTCGCCCAGTACCTCGGTGCCCTCGGCGACAGCACGAAGGCGCTGGCGGACCTGGCGAGCCGGTCGGTCGCGAGCAAACGGTGGCTGGTCCCGGAGGTGACGGCCTCACGGACCGCGCCGGTCTGGGCGCCGCTGCGACCAGGAGCAGCGATGCCGCACCCGGTGCTCGCCGTCCGTGCGGCGGCCGCCCACGCCGACACCCTGCGCGAGACCACCGAGACGTGGCTGCTGCCGACGGCGCCCGCCATGCTGCGCACCGCCCTCCGCGCCGTCCCGCCCGCTCCGACGTCCACCAGTGCCCCTGCCGGACCGGCGCCGCACCGGGTGATCCGGGACGTCGTCAGGCTGCGCCCGCCCCTACCTCAACGAGCCGTCGCCGGACCGACGGCGCGAGCCCGCTGACCACCCCCGCTCACTCACCCCGTCGAAGGAGGACGCGTTGACTCAGCCCGCCCACCAGTACGAAGACCCGGCCGCCGAGGGCAGCACCCGCGCGGTCCACCTGGCGGCGATGCTGCTCAGCATCGCCGAGGGCGTCGCCCGGCTGCGCGCCGAGCGACTGGCTGCCCAGGCGACCCGCGACGAGCGGGACGCCGCCGCAGCGGGCGCCCAGCAGCGGGCCGACCGCGCCGCCACCTGGCTCGAAGGCCGCAACCACGGCCGCCGAACGCCAGCGCCGAACCAAGCGGTGCCGAACGTACCGGTGACGAATGATCAGACGTCGAGCGAACCGGTGTCGAGCGAACCGGTGACGGTTGAGCTTGTGGCGGTCGAGCATGTGAGGATCAGCTGCACTCCACGTGGGCTCGCTGACAAGGCCTTCCCCATCGATGTCCCCACCGCGATGCTCACCGCGCCACGCTCCGCTCGCGACGCCGTCCGGTCCCTCGCCGCGTTGCCCGCCCCCCGTCCGATGCTTCAGCTCACCGCGGGCACGAGACCGGCCACCGGGCAGCCGATTACCGGGCAGCCGATCACGGGACGGACCCCGTGATGGCGCAGCAGAATCCCCGGGACAAGCTCGACGAGCTGCACGACCGCCTCGCCCACGAGGTCGCCGCCCTGCGCACCGGCGAGGACTGGCAGCGCTGGCTGAAAGTGGCCGCGAGGCTGCACGACTACTCGTTCCAGAACACGCTGCTCATCCTCAGCCAGCGCCCCGACGCGACGACAGTCGCCGGGTTCCACGCCTGGAAGGCCCTCGGCCGTCACGTCTCCCGAGGTGAGAAGGGGATCGCCGTCCTGGCTCCCATCGTCCGCCGCGCCCCCGCAGCCAAGCCCACCACCTCAGCCACCAACAAGGCCACCGCTACCGTCTCCGGCAGGACCCCGGAGCAGCCCGAGGAGACCAAGCCCCGGAGCGCCATCACCGGATTCCGGCTGACCCACGTGTGGGACATCACCCAGACCTCCGGCCCGCCCCTGCCCACCCCACCGGAGCCGAAACAGCTTCGCGGCCAGGCACCACCCGGCCTGTGGGAGGCGCTGGCCGATCTCACCCAGGCCGCCGGCTACACCCTTCACCGGCGAGATTGCGACGGCGCCAATGGCCAGACCGACTTCACCGCCCGCACCATCGCGGTCCGCCCGGACGTCAACGACGCCCAGGCCGTGAAGACCCTGGCCCACGAGCTCGGACACGTTCGGCTGCACTGCCCCGACGGCCGCCGTGAACTCGCCGGGAACCTGGCCTGCACCGGGCTGATCGAGGTCGAAGCCGAGTCGGTCGCCTACCTCGTTGCCAGTAGCCACGGGATGGACACCAGCGCCTACACCTTCCCCTACGTCACGGGCTGGGCCAGCGACATCGGCGGCTACCAGCCCGAGGACGTCGTCCGGATCACCGCCGAGCGTGTCCTGTCCGCCTCCCGGTGGATCCTCGCCCGCACCGAGACGATGGTGACTCACCCCCAGCCAGCCCAAACCCCCGCCCAGGCTCAGGCCCAGGTTCAGGAGGGGGAACGGACACGTCCTCCGTCTCTGGCACGTCCTTCGGCGCAGGCTCGTGCCCAGACCGCGCCACCGCCCCCTCCGGACGGCCAGCGGCTCCCCACCGTGCCCCGAGAGCGGCTGCTCGCCGTCCACGCCGAGGCGGCCACGTTCTTCCGCCGCCACGTCGAGCGATCCTGGATCCCCGCCTACCTGCGCGGACGCCGCCTGGAGGCAGCACTCAGCGCACCGTGGGACGCCGGACGCGCCCCCGCCGGATGGACCGGACTCGTCACCCACCTGCGGCGTCAGGGGGTGGACGACGAGACGCTCCTCGCGTCGGGACTGGCCGTCCGAGCCCGCACCGGCAACCTGATCGACACCTTCCGGGAGCGACTCGTCCTGCCGTTGCGCGACGGTGACGGGCAGATCATCGGCTTCGTCGGCCGGGCCCACCCCGACGCCAGCCGACATTCACCGAAGTACCTCAACAGCCCTGCGACGGTGCTGTACTCCAAGGGCGAGCACGTGTTCGGCCTCGCCGAGTCACGCGAACTCATCGGCGCTGGCGCCGTCCCCGTCCTCGTCGAAGGACCCCTCGACGCCATCGCCGTCACCACCGCCATGAACGGCCGAGGCGTAGGGCTCGCCCTCTGCGGGACCGCCCTCACCACCGCGCAGGCCGTCCAGATCGACACCCTGATCGCCACGGCCGACCAGCGGGTCGGAACCGCTCGCCGCCCTCTGGCCATCGGCTTCGACAACGACCCCGCCGGCCGCCGAGCCACCGAAGACGCTGCCGCTCTCTTCGCCCCACGCGGACGTGAACTCCTGGCCGTCCGCTGGCCGGAGTCCCGAGACCCCGCCTCCGTGCTCCACCACCTCGGACCGGAAGCGCTCGTCGCAGAGGTGCGGGAACGAGCCCTCCCGCTGAAAGCCCACGTCGTCGACCGGCACCTCGACCACCCGCCTCGCTCAGCGAACCCAACCGAGAAACGCCCCGACTTGTCCCGCTCGCTGCCGCCAACGATCAAGCCCGTGACTCGACCCTGGAACCCGAAGCCGCCCGACCATCGGTTGGGTCGGTGAGGAGGCGCCGAGCCTGGGACTGGGCACGCTGATCGCGCCGTTCAACTGTGGGCTCCGCGCCCTGGCCAGCGGGTTGAGCTGTGGTCCTCACGGTTCGTAGCGGTCAGTCGTCGAA
>JAUPKO010000880.1 GCA_030837395.1 Actinomycetota bacterium
GGGCTCGAGGAGGTGGATCAGAGGAACATCCAGGACATCGACCCAGTAGCAGTCATCGCCGGGCGGGCCGTCGTAGGCGTGCTCGTGCCACATGAATGACGGCGTGAGCAGCACATCACCCGGGCGCATCTCCACCCGCTTGCCCTCGACGACCGTGTACGTCCCCCGCCCCTCGAGGATGATCCGAAGCGCCGCCGGGGTGTGCCGGTGAGCCTTCGCGACCTCGCCCGGCCTGATCATTTGGTAGGCGCCCACGAGTGTCCGGACGGTGGCGTAGGTGTTGCCCTCGATCGGATTCGTGAGCGTCACGTTGCGCCGATCGGCCATCGCATGGTCAACGAGAGGTCCCGCGGCATCCAGTGCCGGCTTGATCTGCGCGTAGTGCCAGATATAGGGCACGAAGTTCTTGTGCGGCTCCGCCCATAGCGCGTCTCGTTTGCGGTGCCATCCTCCCTCGACGCTGAGCTGATCGAAGGTCGAGTACAGCTCGTCGAGCGAGGTGATCGTCAGCTTCGTCTCCCGCAGGGTCATGGTCGTCGTCTCCTCAACGCTGCTTGACGATGTCAGGGGTGTAGGGCGTGTCGAAGACCGGTGTGTGGCCCGAGATCCCCTGCTGAACAGGAACGCTCATCTCACCCACCTGGTCGATCGCGATCCGGATGACATCCCCATCGACGACAGGCCCCACTCCCGCGGGCGTCCCGGTGGCGATGATGTCCCCCGGGTGCAGTGTCATGACGGCCGACGCCATCTCCACCATCCCCGGTATGTCGAGCACGAGGTCCCGAGTGTTCGCCTCCTGGCGAAGCTCGTCGTTGACCCACAGGCGCATGCCGAGGCTCGCCGGATCGCTGACCTCGTCGGCCGTGACGATCCATGGTCCGACGGGACAGAAGGTGTCGAAGGCCTTGCGGAAGACCCGCTCCTCGCGACCGCGTACGACCATGTCGAGCAGGCATGCATAGCCGAAGACATAGCGCTGCCAGTCTGCAGCATCGATGTCGCGCGCCGTTCTCCCGATCACGATGGCCAGTTCGGATTCGTGGTGCACCTCCCGGCTTGGGTTTGCCGGCAGCACGACCGGATCCGCGGGACCGGAGAGTGAGGAAGGCGGCTTCAGGAAGAAGCCCTGATTCGAGGCGCGATACGAGGCCTGCATCTCATGACCGTGATCGTGGTAGTTCACCGGGTAGGCGATGACCTTGCTGGGCCACGGGATCGGCGTCAGCAGCCGAACTCCGGAGATGGGGTGCCGTTCTCGACTCGCGAGAGCCGACTCCAGCGCCGGGCGAAGCCGGTCGAATTGAGCAATCAGCTGAACCGTGCCCACGGGCGGCCAATGCCCGGGCGAGACCTCGACCACGTCGGTGACGTCAACAATGGATTCGCCCACGACAAGGCCGACACGATCATCGTCGAACCGTGCAATCCTCACAGAAGCACCCACTCGCAGCATCGACGTCACCGGCCAGAACGTCACTGGCCAGAACCCGGACTGTATTGCCGCACAGAGCGCGCTGTTGGCCAGGTTCCACTGAGTGCGAGAGCGCTTTCCCCAACGCTCGGACAGCACGATCATAGGTACTCAAGCCCGATGCGCACGAAGGAGCCGGCCACAGATGACGACCGTGCGTGAGGCCGTCTTCGAGGTCCTGCGTCGCGAGGGCCTCAACCGGATCTTCTCGAACCCTGGCTCCACCGAGGTCGACTTCCTGCATGGCCTGCCCGGCGACCTGGAGTTCGTTCTCGCGCTTCACGAGGGCTCCGTGGTCGGCATGGCGACGGGACACGCCATCATGTCCGGCCGGCCGGCCCTCGCCCTCCTGCACACCACGGCTGGCCTCGGCAACGCCGTAGGGGCAATCGCCACCGCGCGCTCGAATCGCGCGCCGGTGGTCGTGATCGTTGGCCAGCAGGACCGCCGCCACATCGTGTCGGAGCCGTTCCTGACCGGCCGGCTGCGTGACCTGGCGGGCGACTATCCGGTATCCGTGCACGAGCCAGCACGCCCAGCGGACGTGCCCACATTGGTTGCCCGAGCGACGCAGGACGCCTCCCTGCTGAGGGGCCCATCGCTGGTCATCGTCCCGATGGACGACTGGGGACAGGCGGCCGATCAGAGTGTTGATGAGGCGGCGCCCACGTGCATCATCTTGTCAGCGGGTGCGGACACTGATTCTCTCGAGGCCGTGGCACGCCGTCTTCAGGGCGCGGACAACCCCGTTATCGTCACCGGATCCTCGGTGGACGACGACGCGAGCTGGCGGGCCATCGCGGACCTCGTCGATGTCCTCGACTGCCCGGTCTGGCAGGAGGCGCACGGTGCGCGAGCGGCGTTCGACCAGTCATCACACCGCTTCGCAGGCCACCTGCCCCCAGCGAGGGCCCAGCTGCGTGCCGTCCTCGCTGAGCATGACGTCGTTCTGGTGGTGGGTGGACATGCGTTCAAGCAGTACCTGTTCGGCGCAGGACGCTTCGTCGACCAGGCCGTCCATGTCATCGTCCTCACCGATGACCCCCACGAAGGGTCGGTGAGCGCCGCCGACCTCGTCGTGCTCGGACGTCCCTCAGCATCAGTAGCGCATCTGGCCGACGTGATTCCACGCCGCCCCCGGCGCACGTGGGAGGCCCAGCCTCCACGTCGCCCCGTGGCAGGAAGTGCAGACAGCCCGATCGAGCCACGCGCGGTGTTCGAGGCCCTGGCCGATCGACTGCCCGCCCACTCCACCGTGATCGAGGAGTGTCCCTCCACCCGCCGGACCCTGATTGACGTCATCCGGGCCCGGGAGCCGCTCGGATTCCTGAGCCCGGCCATGGGCGGACTGGGCTTCGCCCTGCCTGCCGCGATCGGCATGCGCCTCGCCGATCCGGCCCGGCCCGTCGTCGCCATCGTCGGCGATGGGGCCTCGCTCTACACCATCCAGTCGCTCTGGACCGCTCACCACTATGGCGTGGGCGCTCTCTTCGTCGTCATGTCCAACGGGGGCTACGCGGTCATGGACCGGCTTGCTCTCCTCGCCGGAGGGAAGCCGGTATGGCCGGGTTTCCCGGAGATCAGCATCGCAACCCTCGCCTCAGGCCTGGGCTGCCCCGCACTGCGTGTGGAGACCCTCGATGAACTGCTAGCGGTGCTCGACCGGGTGATTCCAACCCTCCAGGACCGGTCTACGCCCCTGCTCCTCGACATCGCCGTGTCGACCGACTGACCCCCCACCGGAAGGAAGCACCACGATGGCCATCGACTGGCTCGCCGAGCGACTCCCCGAGGATCGCGAAGCGGTCCGGGACGCAGTCTCGGATCTCTGCTCCAAGTACGACCTCGAGTACTGGGTGCGGATGGACGACTCGGGCGACTACCCCCAGGACTTCGTCGACGATCTGCAGCGCAACGGCTGGCTGTCGATGCTGATCCCGACGGAGTACGGAGGAGGCGGCGCCGAACTTCCCGACGCGGCCGTGTTCCTCGAGACGATCAACCGATGGGGAGGGCGGGGCGGCGACGTGCACGCCCAGCTGTACACGATGGGCGCAGTGCTGCGCTTCGGTTCGCTGGAGCAGAAGTCGACCTGGCTGCCGCAGATCGCTGGGGGTCTGCGCCTGCAGTCCATGGCCGTCACCGAGCCCGACGCGGGCACCGACACCACAAGGATCCGGACATTCGCGGAGCGGCAGGGTGATGCCTACATCGTCAACGGGCAGAAGATCTGGACCTCCCGGGTCCAGCAGTCCGACCTCATGCTGCTGCTGTGCCGTACACGCAAGTACGAGGACGTCGAGAAGAAGACGGACGGCATCACTGTGCTTCTCGTCGACCTCCGCGAGGCCATCCCGA
>JAUPKO010000881.1 GCA_030837395.1 Actinomycetota bacterium
AGGGCTCGCCGACGCAGGTCGTGCCCGCGCAGGAGGCGGGGACCGAGTCGGCAGATGAGGTCCCGGCGGCGCTTCGCTTCGACATGATCTGGCGAGTCGTCAACAATGCCGGCGAGGAGTTGCGGATCAGCATCGCCGCGGTGCACTCGGATGTGAGCCACGAGCTGGGAGTCGACCCTGGGCTCATCAAGGATGGTGTGGAGGCCCACCTGCAGGAGCTGCTGGCCCTGCACGTCGAGACGCTCGGGCCGGGGTGGCAATTGGTGCGCCGTGAGTACCCGACGGCGATCGGGCCGGTGGACCTGCTGTGCCGGGATGCCGACGGCACGTCGGTGGCGGTCGAGATCAAACGCCGTGGCGAGATCGACGGCGTCGAACAGTTGACTCGGTACCTGGATCTGCTCAACCGTGACCCGCTGCTGGCGCCGGTGGCGGGGGTGTTCGCGGCGCAGGAGATCAAGCCGCAGGCGCGGGTGCTCGCGCAGGACCGTGGGATTCGCTGCGTGGTCCTGGACTACGACGACCTGCGCGGTATCGAGGACCCCACGCTTCGGCTGTTCTAGCACTGCGTACGACGCCGGGTTGGTCCGTCGAGCGACGTCGACGTGTCAATGCCCGGGGGTCATCGCGGGTCGGGAACAGCCAAGTGACAGACTTCCAGCAGAAGCCAGAACACCCTGGCTGTTAGTTGTTGGAGGGCAAGGAATGTCGCAGATTGCACACGTCGGGCTCGCAGGTTTCGGCACCATGGGATCCGGTGTCGCGGAGGTCATCGCCAGGGCCGGCATCCCGGTGATCGCCTACGTTCCCAACGAGCGCGCGGCGGCCATCGGTCAGGCGCGGCTGGAGTTCTCCACTGAGCGCGCGGTGGAGCGCGGCAAGCTCACAGCGGAGCAGCGCCAGGAGGTGCTCGATGCCATCACCGTGACCACCGCCGCCGCCGACCTCGCCGACGTCGACCTCGTGATTGAGGCCGTGCCCGAGAACCTCGACCTCAAGAAGGACGTTCTCGCCCAGCTCGACGCCATCGTCAAGCCCGAGGCCATCTTCGCCTCCAACACCTCGGCCCTGCGTATCACCGAACTCGCCGTGGCCACCAGCCGCCCGAGCCGCGTGATCGGCATGCACTTCTTCAACCCCGCACCGGTGCTGGACTTCGTCGAACTCGTCTCCACCGTTGCCAGCGATGATGCCGTGGTTGCCGAGGCGGCGGACTTCCTGGAGCGCATCGGCCGCACCGTGGTGGCGGTCACAGTCCGTCCCGGCTTCATCGCCAACGCCCTGCTGTTCGGCTACCTCAACCACGCCGTTGCCATGTACTCCGAGAAGTACGCCTCCCGCGAGGACATCGACGCTGCCATGCGCTTCGGCTGTGGCTACCCGATGGGTCCGTTGGCGTTGCTCGACCTCGTGGGGTTGGACACCTCCTACGACATTCTCGACGCCATGTACCGGTCCTCACGCGACGTGCTGCACGCCCCGGCGCCGCTGCTCAAACAGTTGGTCACCGCCGGGCGGTTGGGTCGCAAGAGCGGCCAGGGCTTCTACACCTACGCCGAGGCCGGGTCGTCCGAGGTGGTCGCCGACGACTTGACCCCGGCCGTAGGTGGCGCTGGGGAGGCGGCGCTGCGCGAGGTGTCGCTGGTGGGTGTCGTCGGCACCGGAACCATGGCTTCGGGAATCGTCGAGGTGTTCGCCAAGTCCGGCTATGACGTGGTGTTCGTGGCCCGCACGGCAGAGAAAGTCGAGGGTGTCAAGGCGGCGGTCGCCAAGTCGCTCAACCGGGCCGTGAGTAAGGGCCGGATGACCGAGGACGCTCGGGACGAGGTGCTCGCCCGGATCACCGGCGCGACGGAGCGCGAAGCCCTCGCCGACGTGGACCTGGTGGTCGAAGCCATCGCCGAGGACCTCGAGATCAAACTGCAGTTGTTCCGCGACCTGGACCGCATCTGCAAGCCCGGCGCCGTGCTGGCCACCACCACGTCGTCGCTGCCGGTGATCGCCATGGCGGCCGTCACCGAACGGCCCGCCGATGTGATCGGCATGCACTTCTTCAACCCCGCGCCGATCATGAAGCTGGTGGAGGTCGTCACCACGATCTCCACTGCGTCCGATGTCACGGCCACCGTCGTGGACCTCACCCGCAAGGTGGGCAAGCACCCGGTGCTGTGTGGCGACCGCGCCGGCTTCATCGTCAACGCACTGCTGTTCCCCTACCTCAATGACGCGGTCCGGATGGTCGAGGCCCACTACGCCACCACGGACGACGTGGACACCGCGATGACCAAGGGCTGCTCATTGCCGATGGGCCCCTTCGCGCTGCTCGATGTGGTGGGCAACGACGTCTCGCTGGCGATCCAGGAGACCCTCTACCGCGAGTTCCGCGAGCCCGGCTACGCGCCGGCGCCGATGCTGCGTGAGATCGTCACGGCCGGCTACCTCGGCCGCAAGACCGGCCGCGGTTTCCGGTCCTACGCCCGCTGAGGCTCCCGGCTCCGGACGGCGGCCCAAGGCGACTGGCACAATCGTCGCCATGGGCCGCAAGAACCGTCGGGATCGCCAGCAGCCCAAGCCGGTGGCGCTGGGCTCGAGCCAGTGGACTGAGGCCGGACCCCGCGGCGAATGGACGGTGCGCAGGTTGCGAGGCAACGACAAAGCCTATGTGTGCCCGGGATGCAATCAGACGATCCCGGCGTGGACCGGGCACGTCGTCGCCTGGCGCGAGGACTCGCTGATCGCATCGGACGGCCGTCGGCACTGGCACACGCCCTGCTGGCAACGCAGCGCTCACCGGCGCTGAGCCGGTAACGTGGGCATCGTGCCTGACCCTCGGACGATCTCGGCGAATTCGGTGCTGCCTGCCGTGCGCCGTCCCTTCGAGTTGTTCACCGCTGACGGTCTGCGCCTCGTGGGGGAGGCCGCGCTGCCGGTGGATCGAGAGCCCCGCGCGACGATCGTCTGTGTGCACCCGTTGCCCACCCACGGCGGGATGATGGACTCGCATCTGTTCCGCAAAGCCGCCTGGCGGTTGCCCGCCCTGGCAGACATCGCCGTGGTGCGGTTCAATCTGCGCGGCACCGAGAGCGCCGCCGGCGCCAGCGAGGGGGAGTTCGACGAGGCCGAAGGCGAGGGCTTCGACCTCACAGCAGCCGTCGAATGGACGCTCGGCTCGGAGCTTCCCGCGCCCTGGTTGGTCGGCTGGAGCTTCGGCACCGACGTGGTGCTCAAGCATGGGCTGATCCCCGGCCTGCCAGGAGCGATCCTGTTGAGCCCGCCATTGCGCTGGTCGCGCGCTTCCGACCTGCAGGCATGGACGGTCGATGGGCGCCGGGTGGTGGCGTTGGTGCCGGAGCTCGACGACTTCCTGCCGCCCGACGCGGCCGCCCGCGCTTTTGCGCCGCTGCGCCAAGTCGAACTGATCCCGGCCGAAGGCGCCAAGCACCTGTGGGTCGGCGAAAGTTGGGTCCGGTGGGTGCTCGGTAGCATCGTGGCGGTGGTGGCCCCGGACGTGCCGGTGCCGCTGCCCACCCTGTGGCAGGGGCCCATGGAGCGCTGGAATGACCTCGCGGGCGCGTCCACCTCAACCTCAACTACATCTTGAACCACGACACTTTCAGGAGGCACTCGATGGGCGATCGGTTGACTGGCAAGCGGGCACTGGTGACGGGTGCGTCCCGGGGGCTGGGCCGCGCGATGGCGCTGGCCTTCGCCGCCGAGGGGGCGCAGGTGGTGGCGATGGCTCGCAACGGCGAACTCCTGGCCGAGCTTGTGGCACAGATCGACGGCGCCGGTGGGCACGCGACTTACCTGGTCTGCGATGTGACCGATCAGGA
>JAUPKO010000882.1 GCA_030837395.1 Actinomycetota bacterium
AACAGTCGCAGGTGCACGGTCTCGGTGGTCGGGCCGAAGTCACACCGAACTGCTACTTCGACCCCGCGATTTCTGTCCGCGGCCGAGGCCTCGACTACTTGCGCGCCCTGAGGAGGTGCGCCAACCGACATTCCCGGAGGTGTGAAGAGCAAGGTCCGCATGTGGTGGCGAACGTCGCCGACTGCGCGACCCATGTCCGACCAGAGCGCGTGACTGAACTGGGTGGAGCCGTCCAGCACTCCACTGAGGAAGTCACCCCATGTCGGACGTAGCAATTCCAACTGGCCCCCAACATCAAGCAGGTCGGTGGCTTCCGCTGCGTACTCGCTGTTGACAGGTCTCAACGTGTGAGAGGTCAGGGTCTCCCTCTCGGCGTATAGGGTCGCAGCTTTGGTTCGAATCACGTTCCTGGCTGCGTCCTCTTGAAGGTGACCAGCGCGGAGCATGTCCAACATCAGACTCCGGGAGCCGTTCGGGGTCGCGGGCGCATCCAGATCAAGGAGGGCCGCGTCGATGGCACCGTCCCCGAGGGCCCTTTCACGTAGAGCCAAATCAACCATCAGGTTGAAGGATCTCGTTCGCCACCCCTCTCCCGCCAATGTCGCGAGGGCTGTGCGCTGTAGCCGTCTGGTGCCCACATCGTCGTCGGGGTCGGGCACCGCAAGATCCACACAGGTGGGCAGGTTCGCAGCAAGGTCGGCGGACGGCATTCCGGAGAACCAGTCCGGATCGGGGCGCCAAGGGTCATGGACGACGTACCCGAGGATTTCACCCCACTCGACCAACTGTTCGTACAGGCCCTTCAACTTGCTTTCGGCGAGCCGACTTTCCACGCACCGTCGTTGGGCATCCCTTTGCTGGTGGCGCAGGAGTCTCAATTGGGCGACGAAACGTGAACGTCGCCGGTGGTAGGACAGGAGGATGATCAGCAGCCATACGAGGACCACCAAGATGACGATGACCCACAGAATCCATGTCGGCAGCGGCAAGGAATCGGAGATCAGCGTCGCCAATACGGCGGTGAGGACGATCAGGAGTAGTGCTACCGAACACATCAACAGGAAACGCTTGGCGAATTGGTTTCGTGCGCGGCGGGGTTCATCGGCGTCAACCTGCGGAATTGTCACCGCCAGTGAATAGAATTCTTCCGAGTCGGCTGCCGCTTGCAGGGTTCGCTGTTGGACGCGCTGCGCGAGTCGCCAGAGCAACGACTTGTCGCGATCGCGGATCCAGGTCTCAAGCAGTTCTGTTTGCCGACTCAGTTCCGTTACTCGCCGATTAGCGGAAGCCACCTCCTCGTCTGCCCTCTGGGCCGCCACCCGGGCAGCGGCCAGTTGGGCAGATCGAGCAGAGGTCGGTGCCTCCGGGACTAGCTGAGGAGCCGCTGCTGTCGCATCATTGTCGCCGCTGTCGATCAAAGGCTCTCCTACCGACCGAGGACCGGTCGTGGGCGGCGAAGCAGGGTCCACAGTTGGCGTCGACTCTTCGATCGTGACTTCCCGTCCGCAGCCCGGGCAGTAGGCTATGCCCGCACGCCAACGATCACCGCAATCCGGGCAAAATGCCTCGGGTCTGCCACCCGTGGAGGCCGCGTTTACTCCCGGTGCGGCAACAGGTGACCTCTCACTCTCAGGGGCAGACTCCAAGGCCAGAAGCTCGTCCGTGACCTGTTGTGCACGCGTCCGCGCCGCCACGGCCGTCTGCTCCTCTTCTGCCTGATGAGCCGCCAGATCGTCACGAACCCAGTCCGCCTGCCAAGGAGAACAGGCCGGTATGAACAGCCCGTCAAATCCAAGGTCCGTGGCCGCCTCATCGACGTCCTGGATGCTGGGAGCCCACGGAAAAGGTGGCGGAACGATTAGCGTCGTCGCGGGTACAACGACCCGTTGATCGGCCACGATGGGCGTCGGAATCGGCTCGGGAATAGGAGAGCCGTCAAGTAGGCCGAAGACCGTCTGGCGGAGGGTCCGCCATAGCTCAGGTGCGGCCGGCGGGAGGCTGGCGCTCACGTCGTCCAATCGATGCTGCGCCTCGATTGATTGCTGCTCAAAGTCATCCGTGTACACCGTCAGGTCGGAAGTCTCCCCACGGAATGTGACTTCCTGACTTCCCTCCTCGCCACTGAGAGCCTCCGTCGCCCGAGCACTCACCTTCGCACTAGACCTATTCACCACAAAGCGTGGTATCTGGGCAATCTCACGCGAGGAGAAGCGTAGGAAATCGGCCACCGCCCGGAACAAGGGCACGCGTGCGCGACCCGGCCCCGCAGTTCCGGGCGGCGTGGCATAGTCCAATCGCCGACCGTCCACGGAGTCGAAGGCCTCCAGGGTTCGGTCGAGTGTGGTGGACGGGTCGGTCTGGGGGACGAGCCGATCCGACACCAAGGCGTTCCCCTGCTGATGACGCACATCTTCCATGGCCAGCGCCAGCGCTCGACGTGCGGTGGGGGCGCTCGTCACCACGCGCGCGAAACTCCTCATCGGCCGCGCAAAGTCGCCCTGAGATAGCGCCGAGTCCTCCGTGCCTCCCCACACCCGCAGCAGGCGCCACGGGCCTTCGTACAATCCCGACCAAATCCCGGCGACCGTAACGGCTTGGGCCATGGCCCAGGTGACAAGATTCTCCCGGGGCCGGACGAACCTATCCATCTGGTCGGCCGCCCGCCTGTCCTCAGGCGAGGCAACGAGATTCGCGGAGTACGCCCGAGATATCAGTCGCCCCTGAGGGACCCCTGCCATGCCGGTCGGTGCCGCCATCAAGTTGAGGAGGAGAACCTCAACAGGACGCTCCTGAGCGGCCGGATCCAACGCCTCCGGCCTGGAGTTCTCGAGGGCGGCCACCAGTAGGTCCGCCGCGCGCAATTGACCCTCGTCGACAGGGATTTCGGGGGTGCATATCTGCAGTATCACCAGCGTTACTAGGTTCACTCTGCTGCGCGACAGCACCGCCAGTGCGTCGAGTTGGCTCTCCTGACCCTGATCGAGGAGATGGCCAACAACCAAGGCGCCCCCGTAAGG
>JAUPKO010000883.1 GCA_030837395.1 Actinomycetota bacterium
CCTGGACTACGACCTGCGCCTCCAGGCTGGCGTAGACGACCCGGAACTCGCCCCGACGGGCCGCGAACAGGTCGGACAACGGTTCGTGAAGTCGCTTGCCCCTTCGGTGGGGGTCCTCCGACAGTGGCCCGTAGATGAACTCGAAACATGCTGCCGCAACAGCCTCGGGCAGATCGTCTGTCAGCGCGCGTTTCGCCTGGCGCGACAGGCGTACCTCGTAACTCACAGACGCCCCGCCACCCGCAGGTCCGCCTCCACCTCTGCCTTGGAGTAACTCTCGCCGGCTCGCAACTGCGACTGGGCCTCGGCTATGGCGCGAACCTCGTCCGCGTCCGCGAGGATGTCCAGAGTCTCCATGATCGAGTCGTAGTCCTCGACACTGAGGAGCACCGCAGCCCTGCGACCCTTGCGGGTGACTTCGACTCGCTCATGCGTGCGGACCGCCTCGTCGATCAGGCGGGACAACTGCGCCCGCGCCTCCGCGAGCGGGATGGTTTTCATGTACAGGATTCTAGCGCACTGCTGAGAACTGCACCCTGCCATCGATATGCTCCGGAAGCTCGACATCGGGGCGCCCGCCACAGACTGTGAGATTCGGATTTGCAGAATGGGCCCAGAGGAGATGCAGTTGCGGCATGGAGAACACGACACGCACCGCGCTCCAACCTTGGCGCCAACCCGGCTGAGATCGGCGAGTACGCCATCAAAGCCGGTATCAGGATGGACGGTCTGTCATCGCCTGGTCCAAGGGCAACGTCGCGACCCAGAATAATGAAAGCAAGCAGCGTTGGGGCAACGCTAACGGCGTGGACTACTGGGTCAAGGGTATGGCGGCGAAGCTGGGCCGCCGTCACACATTGAACCGGAACTCGACGACGTCGCCGTCGTGCATAGCGTACTCCTTGCCCTCCATCCGCACCTTGCCTCGGGCCTTCGCCTCGGCCATGGAACCAGCGGCCACGAGGTCGTCGAACGACACGACCTCGGCTTTGATGAAGCCGCGCTGGAAGTCCGTGTGGATCACCCCGGCGGCCTCCGGCGCGGTGGCACCGACGGGAATCGTCCAAGCTCGGGCCTCCTTGGGCCCTGCCGTCAGGTAGGTCTGCAGCCCGAGGGTCGCGAAGCCGACGCGCGCAAGCTGATCGAGGCCGGCCTCCTCCTGGCCTTCGTCCGCGAGCAGTTCGGCAGCATCCTCGGGTGAGAGCTCGGTGAGTTCGGCCTCCAACTGGGCATCGAGGAAGATCGCCTCGGCCGGCGCGACCAATCCGGCGAGGCGACTGCGCAACTCGCCATCGGCCAACTCGTCCGCGTCCAAGTTGAACACGTATAGGAACGGCTTGGTGGTGAGCAGCGTCAACTCTGCCAGCCCGGCGGCGTCGAAGTCTGCGGCGAACAACGTCGTGCCGCCATCGAGAATGTCCTTGGCCCGCTCGGCCGCGGCCAGCATCGGTGCGCGATCCTTCTTGATCCGAGCCTCCTTCACCAGCCGTGGGATCGCCTTGTCGAGCGTCTGCAGGTCGGCCAGGATCAACTCGGTGTTGATGGTCTCGATATCCGAGGCGGGGTCGACCTCGCCGTCGACGTGCACCACGTCGGGATCGGTGAACACCCGGATCACCTGGCAGATCGCGTCGGCCTCCCTGATGTGCGCGAGGAACTTGTTGCCCAGGCCCTGTCCCTCGCTCGCCCCGCGTACGATGCCCGCGATGTCCACGAAACTGACCGTCGCCGGCAACTGCCGAGCCGATCCGAAGATGCCCGCCAGCACCCCCAGCCGGGCATCGGGCACACCGACGATGCCCACGTTCGGCTCGATCGTGGCGAATGGATAGTTGGCCGCCAGCACGTTGTTGCGGGTGAGGGCGTTGAACAGGGTGGACTTGCCGACATTGGGCAGGCCGACGATGCCGATGGTCAGACTCACGCCGCCCACCCTACGCGGCTCAGTTGTGTCGGAGGTATCGCCCACGATGGGCAGATGGACACCTTCGTGCTAGCCGCGTGCCTGACCATCATGCTCGTGCTCGGCGTGCTGGTGGGCGCCTCGTGGGCCGCCGCCCGCGCCCGTGCCGACGTTGCCCAGGCACGCGCCGCCCTGACCGCGGTCGAGCAGCAATGGGCGCATCGAGCGCTCACCGCAGAGGCCCGCGCCGATCAAGCCGACCAGGTGGCAATGCTGGTCGCCCCGCTACGGCAATCTCTGGCCGAGGTGCAAGCGTCATTGCGACAGTCCGAGACCGCACGGGCGGCCGGGGTCGGGCGAGTGGAGGGCCATCTGCAGACGATCGCCGCGGAGCAACGGGCGGTCGCCCAGCAGACATCGTCGGTGGTGGCGGCCCTGCGCAACCCAGGCGTACGCGGGAGGTGGGGCGAGGTGGCACTGACCCGCATCATCGAGAGCGCCGGCCTGCTGGAGGGCATCAGCTTCCAGACCCAGACCGGCGAGGTCGGCGGTCGGCTGCGGCCGGACATGGTGGTCGATCTCGGGGCTGGCCGCCGAGTGGTGATCGACGCCAAAGTCCCGCTGGACGCCCTCATCACCGCCTACGAGGACGCGGGCGAGGCCGGGCCCGATCACGCCTCGTTACGTGCCCACGCCGCGGCCGTGCGCGCCCGGGTGCGCGACCTCGCCGGCAAGAACTACGCCAGTGAACTCGATCACACACCCGACTTCGTCGTGCTGTTCCTGCCGGCGGATGAGTTACTCACCCACGCTCTGCGCGCAGACGCCACCCTGGTCGAGGATGCCGCTGGCGCAGGCGTGATCCTGGCCACCCCCACCACCCTGCTGACTCTGTTGCGGGTGGTCGCCCTCACCTGGCGCGAGGAGCGTGCCCACATGAACGCCGCTGAACTGCTCGAACTCGCATCGCAGGCCGTCGACCGCGTGGGAATGCTCGCCGGCCACCTACAGGCCCTCGGCGGCCGCCTCGACGCCACCCTCGAGGCCTACAACAAGGTGGCGGGCAGTTGGCAGTCCCGGATCCGCCCGGTCGCACGACGACTGGCGGAGTTCGGCAGTGATTGGGAGGCGATCCCCGAGTTCGCCCCGCTCGACACCGACGTGCGCCGGGTCGATCGGCTGACCGACACGGCTTGAGGCGCCCGCGCGGATCGTGGTCGACCATCGGTGCCACGGGCCGTCAATACCTCGCGCCCACGTGCGGGTACCGTACGCTTCGTTGGATGGCAACGCCCCATCCGGCCGTGACAACGGCATGTGCCCCCGGGAAGGAGCAGCCGACGGTGTCGTCCACCGCGCAGCTACGACCTCCTGGTCCCGCGGCTCGCCGGGAGAGCAAACTCGGCTCATGGGTGGGTTTCATCATCCTGTCGTCCCTCACGACCGTGGCGGCGCTGATCGAAATGTCCATGGCGGGCGCCATGAGTTGGTTCACCGGCGTCGTGTTCACGCTGACCAGCGCCTTCGTCGCGTTCACCATCCGACCCCGAGACTTGGCAACCGCAGTCATCTCACCGCCATTGGCTTTCCTCGTGGCCGTGATCATCTCGGCGCAACCCGCAGTGATCGGCGCCAGCGGCAACCTCATGTTGCTGGAAGCCACCACGATGCTGACGAGCTTGGCTTTTAACGCTCAGTGGGTCTTCGTCGGCACCGGCGTAGCCTTGGTGATCGTGCTGGTCCGCCGGTCCTCCTTGCGCCGCCAGCATGCACCAGAGCACGACGGCGGCTAACTCTGACCCGCCGCCTTGAGGTCCCTGCGCAACTCCGGGGGCAGGGCGAAGATCAACTTCTCCTCGGCGGCGACAGCGATCTCGACCTCGGCGAAGCCGTGTTCGGCCAGCCACTCGAGCACACCGTCCACGAGCACCTCCGGCACCGACGCGCCGGAGGTCAGGCCGACGGTGGTCGCCTCCGCAACCCAGGCGGGGTCCAACTCCCCAGCATGATCCACCCGGTAGGAACGGCCCGCACCAGACTCGAGGCCGACCTCGGCCAAGCGCACTGAGTTGGACGAGTTCGCCGACCCAACCACGATGAGCACCTCGCATTGCGGCGCAATCTGCTTAACCGCCAGTTGCCGGTTCTGCGTGGCGTAGCAGATGTCGTCGCTGGGTGGGTCCACCAGCAGCGGCAGGCGCGCGCGCAGCCGCTCGACCGT
Organism: Actinomycetota bacterium; assembly: GCA_030837395.1. Lineage (GTDB taxonomy): Bacteria > Actinomycetota > Actinomycetes > S36-B12 > UBA10799 > JACJWR01. The sequence goes on from JAUPKO010000883.1 coordinate 4,125, forward strand.
GGCCATGGTCTCGTCCACCGACAGCGTCGTCTGCGACAGCCAGGCGGTGGGCCGGTCGGGGTCGAGCTCGACCCGGTCGGCATCGTCGGGGTGCTCGACCAGCACCATCGCCTCCGGCGCCTCCCCCATGGTGCCCTCGACCTCCTCGTGACCGTCATGTCCGATCAGCAGAATCTGGTAGCCCTCGGCGGCGAACCGCTTGGCCTCGTTGTGAACCTTCGTGACCAGCGGACATGTAGCGTCGATCGTCTTCAAGTTGCGCGCTTCGGCCTCGGCATGCACC
>JAUPKO010000884.1 GCA_030837395.1 Actinomycetota bacterium
AAGGTCATCCGGCAGGCCACCAACGTTGTGGTGGCTCTTGATATTCGCGGCACCCGTTCCGCCGCCGGACTCGACAACATCGGGGTACAACGTGCCTTGCACGAGGAATTCCACCTCTTGCCCATGCGCGCCTGCGTCCTCAACGACCTCGCGCGCGGCTTGCTCAAACACCCGAATGAATTCGCGCCCGATGATCTTCCGCTTCTGCTCTGGATCCGACACACCTGCCAGCGCCGTGAGGAATCGCTCCTGTGCGTTGACAACTTTGAGGTCAACGCCGGTGGCCGCTACGAAGTCCTGCTCAACCTGCTCGGCTTCACCCTTGCGGAGCAGGCCGTGGTCGACGAATACACACGTGAGCTGATCTCCGACCGCCCGTTGCACCAGTGCCGCAGCGACCGCAGAATCCACCCCGCCGGAGAGCCCACAGATCACCTTCCCGGACCCAACCTGTGCTCGGATGATGTCGACCTGCTCCGCGATTACATTCGCGGTGGTCCACTCACCTTGCAGCCCGGCGATCTGGTGCAGGAATTGCTGCAGCAACTGCTGCCCGCCCTCGGTATGAATCACCTCGGGGTGGAACTGAACGCCGGCAAAGCGGCGACTCACGTCCTCAAACGAGGCGACCGGAGCACCTGGGGTGGACGACGTGACCGTGAATCCCTCAGGTGCTGCCGTGACGGCATCGCCATGAGACATCCAGACGTTCGACTCCGGCGGCTGATGTTCAAGCAGTCGCGACTGCGTACGCAGCACTTCCAACGGGGTCCGACCGTATTCACTGCCGCCGGTGCGGGCGACCTCGCCACCGAGCGCCGCGGCCATGGCCTGAAATCCGTAGCAGATTCCGAATACCGGAACGCCCTGGTCGAAGAGTGCGGGATCAACCTGGGGAGCGTCGTCGGCATATACGCTCGCGGGCCCGCCCGACAGGATGATCGCGGCCGGCTTGTGCGCCATCAACTGCGCGACGGTTGCGGTATGAGGAACCACCTCGGAAAAAACCTGGGCCTCTCGAACCCGACGCGCGATCAACTGCGCGTACTGGGCACCGAAGTCAACAACGAGTACTTTCTGATCCTCCGACACGGGTCAAACCCTACGGGTTCTGTCTGACTGGCAACTAAGGCACTGGCCAAAACGAAGGGCCGGCGGGTTGCCCCGTCGGCCCTTCGTCTAGGTGTGAGACCTACCTCGAGTAATAGAAAGTCCCGTTTCCGGTCGCGAGGCTGATGAAGAACCAGATGATGCCGATCGCCAGAGTGATGAAACCGATGATGATGCCCGCCTTTGCGAGCCCTTCACCCGGCTGGCCGGTCTTCTTGATCTGGTTGAGGGCAACAAAACCAAGGATGATTCCAAGGATTGAGCCGATTCCACAGCACACACCGACGATTGACAGCACAAGGAAGCAATGGCCAGACCATTGTTTCCTTGTGGAGTGCCGCCGGGGACAGACCCCATCGGAGGCGGGGGCGGTGGAACTGCGCCGCCGGGTGGGGGCGGAGGTACTGGCGGCACGCCGCCGCCGGGCGGTGGTGGTGGAACCGGAGGAACGCCACCGGCATTGTCGCCACCAGGGGGCGGCGGAGTTGGTGTCGACATGACTATGCCTTTCGTCGTTGGGTAGTTCCCAAGCGACGCTAGCGCACTGAAGACCCTTCTGGCACGCTATGACTCACCTCAATAATCGGCAGGTGTAGTGCTCCAGACGCACCAACTGGCACGACCGGGTGATACGGAGCAACCGGGATTACCCGGTGATAGCCCTCACCGATCGGCGGACGTGGATCGGCCTCGCCCTTGTTCGGCCACATCGCAAGTGCACGCTCGGCCTGCGCGGTAATCGTCAACGACGGGTTCACACCCAGGTTGGCGGTGATCGTTGATCCGTCGACGACGTGCAAACCGTTGTAGCCATACGCGCGGTGGTAGGGGTCAACTACCCCGGTCGCCGCACTGTCACCGATCACACAACCACCCACGAAGTGGGCCGTCATCGACGCATGGGCGATGTCACCCATGTTGCCCATCGGCACACCCTTGATCTTGTTGGCCAGGATCCGAACCGCTTTGTTCGCAGACGGAATCCAGCTAGGTACCGGGTCGCCATCGCCCGGTCGGCTCGTCATGCGCCAACGCCCGAGGATTCGACTTCTGGTGCCGCTAACGGTGACGGAGTTGTCGAGCGTCTGCATGACAAGAGCGATAACAGTCCGCTGCGACCACCCTCGAACGCTCATCGACTTGGCAGCGGCAATGGGATCTGCGGCCAGTGCTCGGGTCCACGTCTTCCAACGCGGGACGCCAGGCTCTTCATCGGTCAAGATCGTCCCAAGCAGGCCCATCACGTTGGACCCCTTGCCGTATCTGACGGGTTCGATATGTGTGTGAGGCTCCGGGAAGAAGCTCGAAGTGATCGCAACACCTTGGGTGAAGTCCTCACCACCCTTCGACGGTGGCTTGTCCGCCACTGCGCCAATCAGTGATTCCGAGTTCGTCCGCGACAACCGGCCGAGGGTGGGCGAGAGCTTCGGCAGGTGCCCCGTGTCCTTCATCCGGTGCAGAAGTTGTTGGGTGTTGAACGTTCCAGCCGCCACGATGACTTGATCGGCGGTCAGCGTGCGGCGGTCCTTGCCTAACCAGTCGCCGGTGCGTTCGACGTCAACAGCCCACGCGCCGTCGGATTGGCGAATG
>JAUPKO010000885.1 GCA_030837395.1 Actinomycetota bacterium
ACCGGCAGCCGGGGGGAATCCACGAAGACGACCGTGCGTGCGTGGGCCGGACTCTCCTGGGCGGGGATGTCGCTCGGCGGCGGAATGCGGGTGGCGGCCACACCGACCGCCTCGACGATACCCGAGGATACGTTGCGCGCCAGGCGCTCGGTGTCCAGCACGCGTTCGGCCGTGCGAGCCAAGGGAGCCGTGTCGAGGAGGGCCGGCAGGCCGTCGGCGAAGCCCAGTGACGACGCCAGGAATCGTGGTGCATCATCGAACAGCACGGTGCGCACCGGATGCGCTATGACATCGCGACGACCCATCTGGCGCCACACGCCCACGACCTCAGCGCCGCAACCTTCGGCGCCCAAATCGGCGAACGATCCCCACAATGCCGCGTTGATGCTGCCGGCGCTGGTTCCCAAGAAAATCGTCGGCTCGAACCCGTCATCCCGCAGCGCCGGGATCAATGCCTGCAATGCCCCCGCCTGGAATGCTCCTCGGGCGGCGGCTCCGGACAGCACCACCGCTACGCGTTCGGCCATGATCTTCCCCTCTGTGACGATGCGATTACTCGTTGAGTATTCCACGCCGTCGCTGCCCGGAGGCGGACCGCAGGTTGGGCAGAGTGCCACGCATGATGACACTCTCACCCACCCGCGTGCTTGCCATGTCCGCTCTGCTGGCGTGCGGGACGCTGTTCACTGCCGGCTGTTCCAGCGACTCGGCAGACCCCGGCGCCGCTGCATCATCCGCGGCCGCCGTGGCCACCTCTGCCGCGTCCGCCGCCGCTTCCAGCGCCGAAGAGGCCGCTGAGGGCGCGGCGTCGTCGGCAGGTGCGGTGGCGTCCTCGGCGGTGGCCGCAGCGTCATCCGTTGCAGCGTCGGCCACCGGCGGCAACGGTGCCTTCACGCTCGCCGAGGTGCAGCAGCACGCCACCTCCGGCGACTGCTGGACGGCCATCGATGGCAAGGTCTACGACCTCACCACCTGGGAGGACAAGCACCCTGGCGGCGCGGAGCGGATCGTCAGTTTGTGCGGAACGGACGGCACTGCTGCGTTCACGGCCCAGCACAACACTCAGGAAGAGCCCAACGAGACGCTCGCCGAGTACCAGATCGGCACCCTGAGCTAGTCCGGCGGCAGCCGGGCGGCGGCGGGTGGCTAGATCGCGTAGTCGTCGAGTTGCCACACGCCGTCCGCGTCGTGGCTAATAGGCGCGGGCTGATCGCCCTCGTCACCGAGTTCCTCCAGCCGCGCGACCCGCTTGAGCAGCGATCGCACGGCGAAGGCGACCGGGTCGTCGGCGTCCCGCGAAGCGCCATCGGAGGGGCTGCCCGAGATCACCTGTCCCGGGACCCCGACCACCACCGAACCCGGCTCCACGGAACGCACGAGCACCGCGTTGGCGCCGATCTTGCTGTCGTCGCCGATCTCAATGGGCCCGAGAAGTTTGGCACCGGCCCCGACCATCACGCGGTCGCCGAGGGTCGGGTGCCGCTTGACGGGGTCGAGGTTGGTGCCGCCGAGGGTGACCCCGTGATACAGCGTGACATCGCAGCCGACAACGGCGGTCTCGCCCACGACCACGCCCGCGCCATGATCGATGAACAACCGGGGCCCCAGGGTGGCGCCGGGATGGATCTCGATGTTCGTGACCATCCGTGAGGCCTGCGACAGCGCCCGGGCGGGCAGCCGGACACCGCGCTGCCAGAGGGCATGGCTGACGCGGTGGGTCCAGACTGCGTGCACACCGGGGTAAAGGATCGCCGCTTCCAGACGGCTGTTCGCGGCCGGGTCACGCTGGACGACCGCGTCGAGGTCCGCCAGGATCGTGTCCATGAGTTGGGGGAGTCGCAACATGTGTCAGCCGCTCAATCCGCCAGGCCGGCGAACAGCGCCGTACTGAGGTAGCGCTCACCGTAGGAGGGGATGATCACCACGATGCGGCGTCCGGCATTCTCGGGCCGCTGGGCGACCTGCAGAGCCGCCCACATGGCGGCACCGGAGGAGATGCCGATGAGCAGGCCCTCCTCGCGCGCTGCTCGTCGGGCGGTGGCCATGGCGTCCTCGGCATCGACGGTGACGACCTCGTCTACCACCGAGGTGTCGAGGATCTCGGGGATGAAGCCGGCACCGATGCCCTGCAGCGGGTGCGGTCCCTTGGTACCGCCGGACAGCACCGGCGACGCGGCCGGCTCGACTGCCACGACCCGCAACTCCGGGTTACGTTCCTTGAGCACCTGGCCGACACCTGTGATGGTCCCTCCGGTGCCCACACCCGCCACCAGAATGTCCACCTCTCCGTCGGTGTCACGCCAGATCTCCTCAGCCGTGGTGCGCCGGTGGATCTCCGGATTCGCGGGATTCGCAAACTGCTGCGGCATGAGGTAGTTGGGGTTCTCGGCGGCGAGCTTCTCGGCGGCGGCGATGGCCCCGGCCATACCCTCGGGGCCGGGGGTGAGGATCAGCGTGGCGCCGTAGGCGCGCAGCAGCACCCGACGCTCCACGCTCATCGTCTCCGGCATGGTCAACACGATCGGAATGCCGCGGGCCGCGCATACCATGGCCAAGGCAATGCCGGTGTTGCCGCTGGTGGGCTCGACGATGACCGTGTCCGGCCCGATGAGCCCGGCCTCCTGGGCGGCGTCGATCATCGCAACACCGATGCGGTCCTTGACGCTGGAAGCCGGATTGAAGAACTCAAGCTTGGCCACCACCTCAGCGTTAGCGCCGCCGATGAGATGTCGCACCCGGACAAGCGGGGTGTTGCCGACGAGTTCGGTAATGTCATCCGCGATACGCATGGCCACGATTGTTCCATGGCCCGAGTCGGCGGGCAGCCCCGCCGGGGCGCGGCAGGCGCGAAGGGATGGTGCGTGGTGGCGGCAGAAATGGCCCCGTCCGGCACGGATTTGGATGCTCGGGGCGAGAGTCGCTGGCCCATGGCACTGGCGGTGGTGGGTCTCATCACGTTGGTCAACTGCTGGTCGGCCGTGCAGTTGGTGGTCGGCATACTGGACAACGCGTCCTTCACCAAGCCGGACGAGTTGCTGCTCAGCGGCGGAGTGGTGTGGTTCACGAACGTGATCGCCTTCGCCCTCTGGTACTGGACGCTCGATCAAGGAGGTCCGGCACAGCGCGTGCACCGCACCGGCACCTCTCCAGCATTCATCTTCCCCGAGATGTCCCAACCGCAACACGCGGGTGAGCACTGGTACCCGAAGTTTGTCGACTACTTCGCGTTCTCCTTCGCCACCGCCACGGCCTTCAGCCCGACCGACGTCTCGGCCATCCGCCCGTGGGCCAAACTGCTCATGGTGCTCGAGGCGGCGGTCTCGCTGACGGTCGCGGGCCTGGTGATCGCACGGGCGGTCAACGTATTGCAGTAGCCGCGTGGCCGACGTCTCTCAGCGGGGGTCATCAGAGGGCTTGTCGAGGTCGACGCCGGACTCCGCCTCCTGCTCGGCACGCAGGGCGCGCAGTTCGCCGGTCGTCTCGACCTCCACGCCGCTCTCCAACTCGATCGCCACAGCGCCGGGGGGCAGGTTCGACAGGTCCGGTGCAATCACGATGTCGGGCAGGCCGGAGTCTGGCAGCCGGACGGTGTCCTTCTCGCCGGGCAGTTCAAGAATCAGGTCGGTCGAGTTGCGCTTGGGTAGCGTCTCGCCGCGGAAGAAGGCCGGCGCCTTGGCGTTGTAGGCGAACATCAGCACGAAGCCGAGCAGCAGCGCGCCGATGCCGATAACGAACACTCCACCGATCCCGAAGAACGTCGTGCTGCCGTACTCAGGGTCCGCATACTGCACCGAGGCGATGATGAAGGCGCCCAGCAGCATGAAACCGCCCAGGAAGGGCAGCAGACCCTTCATCATGAAACCGCGCCAGCCGGTGCTCAGGATGTCGTGCCGATAGAACCAGACGGCCGCGAACCCGGTGATCCCGTAGTAGAAGGCAATCATCAGGCCCACCGCGGCGATCGAGTCGCCGAGCACGTCACCGCTGAGAATCGTCAGGCTGACATAGAAGAGGATCGACACCACGCCCATCCAGATGGTGGCGGTGGTGGGGGTGTAGTAGCGGGGGTGGATCTTGGCGAAGGTGCTGGGAAGAGCCTTGTAGGCACCCATGGCCAGGGTGGTGCGGGCGGTCGGCAGGATGGTCGTCTGGGTCGAGGCCGCAGCGGACGAGAGAACCGACAGGATCAGCAGAATCTCCAGCGCCTTGCCCACCCCGGACTCCCCGAACACGGTCGGGCCGAGGGCCTGGAACACGTCGTCTGAGTTGTCGGGGTTGGCCAGGCCGAGGCCGGACTCGCCGGTACCGGCGAAGGCCACCGTGGCGACGCTGACGATGGCGTAGGTGACCAGGAGGAGCAGGGTCGAGATGATCGCAGCCCGGCCGGGGGTCTTCTCCGGGTCGGAGGTTTCTTCATTGATGCTCACCGCAGTGTCCCAGCCCCAGTAGATGAACACCGCGATCAACGTGGCAGTCACCAGGGCGCTCAGCGTCAATCCCGATGGCCATAGCCACGACAGGCTGGGGGTGAGTGACTCGGGCGTGGCACTGCCGGCATAGACCTTGAACAGGGCGATGGCCGAGAAGGCGATCAGCACGATGACCTCGATGCCCAGCAGGCCGTACTGCAACCGGGCCGACACCTCAATGCCGCGGTAGCAGATGTACGTCATGATCACGATCCACAGCACACCCGCCACGGTCGACCACAATTGCGACTCCGCCAAACTGTCCAGCCCGAACAACTGGAACGTGTAGGAGCCGGCGATCTGCGACAGGTTGGCCATGACGATCACGTCCGCGGCGATGATGCCCCAGCCGCCGATCCAGCCTGCGCGGGGGCCGAACGCACGGGCAGCCCAAGTGAAGGTCGTGCCGCAGTCGGGTTCGGCCCGGTTCAATTGCTGATACGCGATGGCGATCAGGAACATCGGCACGAAGGCCAGCAGCATGATCGCCGGCGCCTTGACCCCCACGATGCCGTCGCCGTTGGTGGTGGCCACGACGAATCCCAGGCTCGCCGCGAGGCTGTAGGCAGGAGCTGTCGAGGCCATTCCGACCACGATGCTGGAGACCAGCCCGAGAGCGCCGGATTTGAGTCCTTTGGTCTCGCCAGCCACTTCCGGAAAGCCGATGGGGGCTTCGGCATCGGTGTGGGACATGTGAACTCCGCTCGTTGGGGCCGCATCTGCGCCGGCTTCAGAGTAGGGCGAACCGGTGCTGGATGCCGGGTTCTTGGGACGGACGCCGGGCACGGCCTCAGCCGACGCCGAGCAACTCCTCCAGT
>JAUPKO010000886.1 GCA_030837395.1 Actinomycetota bacterium
CCCAACGCGCCCCACAGTCGGCATCTGAGGGACCAATCGGCTCCAAACGCCAACCACCGTGCGCGTTGGACCTCAAAAACCGACTGCAAGGCGCATGCACGCCCCCACAGGCCCGATCCGGCCAAACGCGCCCCACCGTCCGGGAATCCACGCCAAACGCGCCCCACCGTCCGGTATTCCGGCCAAACGCGCCCCACAGTCGGCATGTGAGGGACCAATCGGCTCCAAACGCCAACCACCATGCGCGTTGGACCTCATAAACCGACTGCGAGGCGCATGCACGCGCCCCACAGTCCCGACTCCGGCCCACCCCGGCACAGACCCCGACGAGCGCATCACGTCGCCACCCCCGACTCGCCACCGGGTCAGCCGTGCTCGCGGCCCATCCCCCGGAAGGACCAGCCGGCCGCTCGCCAGGCCGCGCTGTCGAGCACATTGCGACCGTCCAACAACCGGGGAGCAGCCACCAGGTCCGCCGTCGCAACTGGGTCGAGGTCCCGGTACTCCTGCCACTCGGTCAGCAGCAGCACGACATCGGCGCCGCCGAGGGACACCCGCAGTTCGGGCTCATAGCGCAGCGACGGGAACCGGGCTTCGTCATTAGCCAGCGCCTTTGGGTCGTGCACCACGACCTGACCACCCTCGTTGTGGATGCGCGCCGCGATGTCCAGCGCCGGCGAATCACGCACGTCGTCGGAATTGGGCTTGAACGCCGCCCCCAGCACACACACCCGCTGACCTCGCAACGAGCCGCCGACCAGGTCGCGAGCAGTCTCGACCGCCCGATCCCGGCGCCGCGAGTTGATGTCGTCCACCTCCCGCAGGAAGGTGAGGGCCTGGTCGACGCCGAGCTCCCCAGCCCGGGCCGAGAAAGCTCGGATGTCCTTGGGCAGGCAACCGCCACCGAAGCCGACTCCGGCACCGAGGAATTTGCGCCCAATGCGGGCGTCGTAGCCGATCGCATCGGCCAGCGTCACCACGTCGGCGCCGGTTGCCTCACAGACCTCAGCCATGGCGTTGATGAAAGAAATCTTGGTGGCCAGGAAGGCATTGGCGGCGACCTTCACGAGTTCGGCCGTGGGCCGGTCGGTGACTAGCAGCGGGATTCCCTCCGCCATCTGTGCGGCGTAGACCTGCCGCATCACCTCGGCGGCACGCTCACCGTGCGGGCCCGCAGGCACGCCGACGACGATCCGATCCGGCCGCAGAGTGTCCTCGACGGCGAAACCCTCGCGCAGAAACTCGGGGTTCCAGACCACCAGCGGGCGGTGTGCAGCGTCGCCCGTCCACCCGTGCGCGATGCGACCTTCGATGGCCTCGGCCGTGCCGACAGGCACCGTCGACTTGCCGGCGAGGATCGAATCCGGCCGCAGGTGGGGAATGAGGGCCTCAACGGCATCCCAGACGTAGCGCAGGTCGGCCGCATGGGAGCCCCGACGCTGCGGCGTGCCGACACAGAGGAAGTGCACGTCAGCGTCGGCCAGGTCCGCGTAGTCGACACTCCACGTCAGGTGGCCCGTAGCCATCACCTGCGCCAGCAGGGCATCGAACTCGGGCTCGTAGAAGGGGGCCGAACCCGCCCGCAGCCGGTCGATCCGGCCGGGGTCCACATCCACACCGACCACGTCGAATCCCAGCGAGGCCATGGCTGCCGCGTGCACGGCCCCGAGGTAGCCGGTACCGATGACGGACAGTTTCACGCCTGGCCTCCCTGCTCTGGCGGTCCGCACGCACAGGCGGCTTCGGCATCAGCGTAGCGGCCGACCGATGCCGGGCGGCCCAAGCCATGCGGGCTGTCCCGGTGGCCGTCGAACCGTCCTAGGGTGGTCGCCGTGAACACGTCCGCGGCTCCCGGAAATCATGCATTCAGCACCGTCCGGGTGGAAGTCGACCCGCGAGCCAGGTTGCCGTACGCCTGGTTCTACGTGCACGGGTTCAGGGCGCTGCTGGGCTCGGCACAGGTCACGTGGTCGACACGCTGGCGTGAACAATTGCCCCCGGCAGGGGCCCACTCCCACGATCAGTACGCCGCCATGGTCCTGGATATGGGCGGCACGCGGCGCAGGGTGGTCGTGGACTTCCGCGACCTCGTCGAATTCGATGACATCGCCTACGAGTGGGCCGATGTGTACGGCAAGGTTAACCTCGCGGCCGCCGACGCTGCCCGGCCGAAGGTGCTCCCCCTCGGGCCCGGCTTCGGTGTGGGCCCGCGACTGGCGGAGCGCGCGGATGCACGAGCCTTTGCCCTGGGTGCGATGGCGCACCGCGCCGATCGCCGTGCCGGTTACCGTGTCGAGTCGCCGCCAGCTGCCGCGCTCATCAGGGACTACGGCCGTTGGCAGACCCTGCCTTCGCTGGATTCTTACCGCGCCGCCCCGGCCGGGACCGAGCAACTGTTCTACGCCGCAAAGCTGTGGAGCCATGCGTCGACCACCAGCGAGACCGACCCCGAGCGGGCCGCCTTCATGCGTGCGGCGAAGGTCATCTACGGCAACGGATTCAGCGGCGGCTTCGTCGGCGGATCGGCGGCGGATCGGGCTCGATACGCGGATCTGCTGCTCAACCGGCCGGTCCGGCGCCACGCGTGGATCGAACGCACGATCGCATCGACCGTGGCCTTCAACAACGCCGCCGTGTGGGGTTGCCTGGGCTGGAAGTTGGGGCAGTACCTCGCGCTGGGCAAGGCGATCATCTCGACCCCGCTGCACAACGTCCTGCCCGAGCCGCTGATCCATGGCCGGCACCTGCACGTCGTGGGTGACCCCGACGAGTTTCCCGCGGCCATCGAACACTTGCGGACCGACGGCAACTACCGTCGGGAACTCGAACGTGGCGCGCTGTCGTACTGGCACCGATGGCTGGCTCCGAAGGTCGTCGCGGCACGAATCCTCACCGCCGCCGAGTCGACCTGAACCGCAGCCGCCCGGCCCACCCGCCAACCCCAGCCAGTCGGCCACACCCCGTCAACCCCGGCCCAACCGCCCCCGCACAGTCGACACCATCAGACCCCGAGTCGCGCCCGGAATCAACACCCACACGACCGCGACCGCCACCACCAGCGCGACCGAAGCTGCCACCAATGCCGCCCAACGGTCAGTCGGCGCCACCTGGTCGACCACCACGGCACCAGCCACCCCCAACGCCACCATCGCCGGCCCGATCCGCACCGCGGCCCGCCAGATGATGCCCGAGTACTCGGCATCGATCCGCGACAGCAGCACCGCCGACACACACGCCCCCACGAACGACGCCGCCACCACCCCGGCCAACCCAACCGTCGGAGCGGCCAGCACCATGCCGATCAGCGACACCGCCGTGCCGAGGGCCAACCGCACCGTCACCGGCCGGGTGTTGCCGTGACCCAGCAGCGTCTGGGTGAACAGCCACACCACGATCGTCGCGATGGTCACCACCGATAGCGTCCGGATGGCCACGCCGATCCCCGGCACCGAGATGCCGAGCCAGGCCTCCGCGACGTACGGCCCCGTCGCCAGCATCACCGCAGCCAGCACGGCGACCAGCGCCAACGAGGCGTACGACGCATTGCGCACCAGGCCGGCGATCCGCTCGGGCTGGGTGTCGCGCCACTCCGAGACCCCCACGAGGATCGCCGCCGTCGGGGCCATAGCTGCCACCAGCGCCATCCGCGACACGGTGAAACCCACCTGCATGGCGGCGGCTGCCTCCGGCCCATCCCACGCCGAGAGGACCGCCTTTGCCACGGCCGGCTCCACCAGCAGCGACGCCTGTAAGGACGCGAGCGCCACACCGCCGACCAGCAGGGCGCGGGCGTCCACCGCTCGCTGCGGCCGCCACACAGCCGTGGTTCCGGTCAAGTGGCGGGCATTGCGCAGGTGGCCCACCAGCGTGACGATCCCAAGCGCCCACATTCCGACGAGCAGGCCGTACACATCGAGGCCGGCCAGGACGGCCACCACCGTCACCACCGCCCCGACGACAGCACCGAGCGCATTGGCCGCGTTGGCCAGATCGCCGCGCTGCAGCCCGGTGGCCACCGCTGCTTCCATCGCGAAGTACCAGCCCACCGTCTGGTAGATCACCACCCCGAGCCACAGCCACATGCCCATCACCAGTGACTCCGGCGGCGCGATCACGTGCATGATCGGCCACCCGGCCAGCGCGACCAGCGGCATCACCACCACAGCGAGGCGCAGCGCGACCGACACGGCCTCCCGGGTGACCTCGACGACAGCGGCATCGTCACCGGCGCCACGGGCCTCGGCCACCCGACGTGTCGTGACCGTCGACAGCCCGGAGTCGACCGCCGCCAGCACTGCGATCAGGCCGGTGATGGTGGCCCACAGACCGTAATCGTCCAGTGAGACGCGACCCAGGACGATCGGCAGGGTGACCACCGCGACCAGCGGCGGCAGGGCAGCGCGCACCAGCGAGGTGATCATGGTCCGCGCGACGGTGCTGCGCGAGGTGCCGGTCTCGGGCGCCGCCTGCGCCGGCTCGTCCGGCCCGTTCATCACGCCGCCAGCGTAGTTCTCCGGCGGCGCCGTTCCGGGGAGCCGCCCGCATCCGCCCGTACACTGGCACCAGCGCGAACGCACGGCGGACGTGACTGCTCCGCACCCGTCGACCAGCCATGGAGGCCACCTGTCATGTCCGAGCCGAAGTGTGCGTTGATCACTGGGATCACGGGTCAGGACGGGTCGTATCTGGCGGAGTTGCTGCTGGAAAAGGGCTACGAGGTGCACGGATTGATCCGGCGGGCCTCGACGTTCAACACCGCCC
>JAUPKO010000887.1 GCA_030837395.1 Actinomycetota bacterium
CCACCGGGGAAGCCATGTCCCCTCCCGTATTTTTCCCTCTGGAGGAGTCATGTCCCAGGTTTCTTACACCGACGTCTACGTCGTCAACCCCGTGGTGCGCAGCATCGCCGGCCGCCACACCATCACCGAGGCCGATCTCGGTCTTCCCATCGGCACCCTGCCCCCCGAGGACGTCGCGTCCATCGGCTCGCTCATCACCGTCGACAAGGAGGTGCTGCGGCCGTTCAACGCGATCCGTAGCGCCACCAAGCGTCTGTGCGAAAGCAAGGGCGTTCGGGTTGGAATGGGAACCGCGGTGCCTGGTCCCGAGTTGCAGGCCACGATGGCTGCGCTCGAAAAGCTCAAGGACGAGTTCTACGAGGCCAAGCGGTCGTTCCTTGCGGACTTCCTGCGTCACCTCGACGAACGCGCCGAGAGCCATCCCCAGTACGCAAGCCTCATCAAGGCCCGTGCGCCGAGCTTCGACTACGTCGACCGTCGTATGCACTACGACATCGATGTCTACAAGCTCGCCGTGCCCAACGCCGACCCGAACAGCACCGTGCTGTCTCGGACCCTCGCGCGTCAGGGCAACGACATCGGCTCGCGGCTTTTCGAGGAAACGGCCGAGTTCGTCAAGGACGCTTACGAGCGCACCATGAAGGACTCTGGAACGGTCGTGCGGCGCAACCTCGCGCCGTTTCGTGACAGCCTGCTGCCGAAGCTCAGAAGCTTCCAGCTGCTCGACTCCCGCTGTCGCCCGGCTGCTGACCTGCTTGAGCAGATGCTCACCCAGGCCGAGCACGTCCTGAACCAGATCCCTCGGGGTCAGGAACGGGGTCTTGCCGGATCGGACTACGACCAGTTCATGGGCGTGTTCCGAGTGTTCCTCTCCGCCGACCTGCTCGAAGCCCACGTGGCCGCGCACAGGTCATCCACTCCCACCCTAACCGCCATGCCGACGCCGTCGCTGCCGCCGACACAGCCTGCGAACACCGTGCGCCTTACCAAGCGTCCGATGCCCGCTGCACTGCCGTCGCCCGTCAGCTCGGTGCCCCGTCGTCCGGTCATCAGCTTCTGAGGTTCTCATGTACTCAGACACCCAACTCGGCGCTGCACACCTGGTAGCTGCCGCCCTCGGACGCGCCCTTGGCATCCGTGTGGTCATCGCCAACGTCCCCACGGCCTGCACGGATGGCAACACCATCTATCTGCCGCCGCTGCCGGTCACGGTGAGTACTCAACTCATCGCGATGCTGTGGGGTTTCATCCACCACGAAGCTGGGCACTGCCGTCACTCCGACTTCTCGGTGCTGCAGGACCTCGCTTCGGAGCAAGACGCGCTGCTGCTCAATCTCGCTCGGGTGTTCGAAGACATCCGGATGGAGCGGGCACACATTGCTCTCTACCCCGGTGCTCACCGGATCCTGTGCGAGCTCGTCGAGGTGCTGGTCAAAATCGGGTTCTTCAAACCACCCGACCCGGACCACTCCCCGGCATCGCTCGCTGTCGGCCTGATCCTCAAGTCACTCCGCTCCTCGCTCCTCGGACAGACTGCGTTGTCCGAGCAGGCTCAGCTTCATCGCGAGCTTGTTGAGCAGGCACTTGGACGGGGTTCGGTCATCCGCTTGCTGGCGATCTGCCAGGAGGTGTGTGATGCGCGCTCGTCCGAGGACGCTCTGAACCTGGCCTACCGGGTTCGTGAGTATCTCGAAGAGGAGCAGAAGAAGGCCGACGAACCGCCTGCGCCATCCCCCGAGGCCTCCAAGACCTCACTGGACAGCGCATCCGGCGGCTCCCAGCAGTCCGATCCCAACGGGTCGGACGACGCGGACGCATCAGGTCAAGTCGGCAACGCCGACGACGCCGATGATTCGCTGTCTTCTCCCCCGGCGGACGATCCCGAGCAGTCGGATTCGTCGCAGCCGCCCAACTCGAGCAATGACCCGGCGTCCGATCCGACGGACGGCCAGGATCGCTCGAGCAACCCGCGCCCCGATGGTTCGCCAGCAGACGGTTCTGCGTCTGGAGCGGACGATCAGGGTGACCCCGCGCCCCATGCAAGCTCGGCCTCGAACGATCCCTCCGGGTCGGACGTTTCCGAGTTCCTCCAGTCCGTGCTCTCTGGCATCGATCTCTCCAAGGAAACTCAGGATCTCGGCGAAGCCCTCGCCGAACTGATCAACCAGGAAGTCGACCAGGTGGACGATACGGAGCGCATGGTCCTCCCCGGCACGGTTCCGGTGGGCTCGGCCCAGCGCGATGCCGAAGCCGTCCACAGCGCCCTGCAGGTCTCGGCCAAGCTCTCGATCCAGCTCAAGCGTCAGTTGGAGAGCGAGCGTCGTCTGCCGTCGATCCCGAGATCCTCGGGTCGTCGCGTCAGCCGTCGTCACCTGCATCGGGTTGCGTTCAAGGACTACCGGGTCTTCGAGCGTCGTGTCGTGCAAACCGCCGTGAACACCTCTGTCGTGTGCCTGCTGGATTCCAGCGGGAGCATGGCGTGGGATAGCGGCGCAGGCCGACCGCCGATTGAGATCGCCCGCGCCGCCTTGCTCGCGACCATGATGGCCCTCGGTTCGATCAAGAACCTCAAGGCCTGCGCCGGCGCCTTTCCCGCACGCGGTGACTCCGAGCGCGTGCTCCTCCTTGCTGACTTTGGCGAGGCGGCTCCCAATGTCAGTTCCAGGTTCGCGCTGAATGCTGCCGGCGGTACGCCGA
Organism: Actinomycetota bacterium; assembly: GCA_030837395.1. Taxonomy (GTDB): domain Bacteria; phylum Actinomycetota; class Actinomycetes; order S36-B12; family UBA10799; genus JACJWR01. The sequence continues at coordinate 2,698 of JAUPKO010000887.1, forward strand.
TGGCCGAAGCCATTCTCTGGGGTTGTCAGCAACTCGAGTCCCGTCCCGACGACGAGCGAAAGATCATTTTCGTCGCCACGGACGGACAGCCCGACCGACCGCAGCTCACTGCTCAGGTCATCCACAGTGCCGAGCGTTCTGGCATCGAGGTCTACGGCCTTGGTATCCAGACCGCCGCGGGTCGCGATCTCTTTCGCTCATTCGCGGAAGTCCACGATCTGTCCCGTCTCTGTGAGGCGTTTCTGGAGGTATTCCAGGGCGTCTTGACCCGCCAGCGAGCCTGACCGTTTCCACCACCACCACCCACGAGGGGACCGCGTTCCCCTCACGGGGTCGTCGTGTCCCCTCATTTCTTTTGAGGAGAACACGACATGTCCGCCCAGTTCTTTCCCATGGAGCCAGTTGCACCCTCTCGCCACCGCGAGATCTGCAGCTGGACCGATCAGGACATCGACACCCTCTACGAGGGCTTGATGTTCCGGTCGATGCAGCAGCTGTTCAACGCCCACTCGAGCGTTGAGCTGCGCTGTGATGTCAACGCGTGGATCTTCGACGACCCGCTGCTCGGCCCGAAGGGTTCGCCTCGTGCGTTCTCCTTCGAAGCCTCCTGCCGCTGGTTGCGCGTGGATCCCGTGGAAGTGCGTAGTCAGGTCCTCGACCTGATGATCCGCACGGGGATCATGGATCTCATCGACGAAAACCGCATGGCCGTCGCCGACAAGCGCCGCGCCCTGCCGTCCGCCTCAAAGCCCAGCGTCATTCAGATGGGCTTCTTCGAGGACGACGACACGGTGTTCGCCCCCATGTCCCTCACCTTGCCGAAGCAGCGTCGCCCGCACGAGCGTCGCGACTTCGAGGTGTTCATCGACGTCATGCAGCAATCGCTGTTTTGACCAACGCGTTCGAACCGGCGGCTCAGCGTGGGCTAAGCCGCTGGTTCACTCCAACCTCTCCATCCAGGAGGAGCCTCATGCCCCAACCCCCCGACGTTCCCCGCTCTGCGCCATACCTAGATCGGAAGAG
>JAUPKO010000888.1 GCA_030837395.1 Actinomycetota bacterium
GGTGGAGAACGCCGCGGAGATCGGGCTGGAGCACAACCTCGGCCTCACCTGCGATCCCGTCGGCGGACTGGTGCAAATCCCGTGCATCGAGCGCAATGCCTTCGGCGCGGTCAAGGCGAGCCAGGCGGCGGCGTTGGCGCTGCACGGTGATGGCACCCATCGGGTCAGTCTGGACCAGGTGGTGGAGGCGCTCAGGCGCACGGGCGAGGACATGTCGCACCACTACAAGGAGACGTCCCTGGGCGGGCTCGCGATGACCGTCGTTGAGTGCTGACCGCCCCAACCGACGCGCCGACCCCGCGCTCAGCAACACCCGACGCGCGACTCCCGCCTCCGCCCAGGCCAGGCTCAGCCGCCGGCGAACGGTGGCAGCACGTCCACAGTCGCACCGGCCGGAATCGGCGCCGTCGACGAGTCAGCCTCGCCCGCACCGGCGGTCAACAGGCCGTCACAGAGCACCGAGCACTGCGCCAGCACGCGGTCGAAGCGGGCCCTGTCGACGGCCTGCGCTTGCACCTCGGCCAGCACCTCGCGCAACTCCCCCGGGGCCGCCTGCACCTCGTCACTGCCCGCCGCGTGGGCCGCCGCCGCGAATAGTCGCACCCTGACCTCAGCCGCCATGGTGCCACCCGTTCGCCTGGCCCCGACCGGCCGTGGGGACGTCCCCGACCGCAGAGTGCCGCCCGCTGTTCACCCAAACGACCGTTGTTGCGTCAATCGCCTGTCGTTGACGGTCGACTCGCGCAACAACAGTCGTCTCGTCCTTTCGGCATTGCTTGCTGACCGGCGAGATCATGCGTGCGGCTTCACTCCGGTCACCGAGACGTTGTAGAAGTACTGCTTGGGCACAACGTGACTCATCACCTTGGAGTCGAGCGCGTTCAGGCCCTGCCACGTGCGGTAGGCGAACACGGCCCAGTTCCACCCGAGGGCGCCGGGCTTGACCGCCACCTCGAACGTCCGCACCGGCCACCCGAACCACGATGAGGTCAACTCCTCGGTGACCGTCTCGACCTCCACCGCGCCAGCGCGCAGGCACATGCGCTCGAGTTCGGCCGGGTCGAACGTGTGCAAGTCGACGACGGCCTCCAACGCGGCTGCCCGGGAGGACTCGTCCAGCGCCGCCTGGGTCTGCGCCCACTTCTGGCGCAGCGGCGGCAGTTGGGTGACGCGGGTCGTCGCCCACCAGGTGGCGCGTGAGAGGGCGCGGGCGACGCGGTCCCCCTTCGCAGTCGGCTCCCCCGCGAACACGAACCGACCACCGGGCTTGAGCACCCGCACCACCTCACGCAGCGAAGCCTCCAAGTCAGGGATGTGGTGCAGCACGGCGTGACCCACCACGAGGTCGAAGGAGTCATCGTCGAACGGCAATGTCTCGGCGTCGACAACCCGGCCGTCCACCTCCAACCCCAGCGCCTCCGCGTTGCGGACCGCCACCTGCACCATGCCCGGCGAGATGTCGCTGGCCGTGCCGCGGGTCATCACGTCGGCCTGGATCAGGTTGAGCAGGAAGAACCCCGTGCCGCTGCCGATCTCCAAAGCGGTGCCATACGGCACCTCAGGGTGCCCCGCGACGGCGGCAAAGCGGTCCCGCGCGTAGGTAATGCAACGTTCGTCGTAGGAGATCGACCACTTTGCGTCGTAGGTGCCAGCCTCCCAATCGTGGTAGAGCACGTTGGCGAGTTTGGGGTCGCGCCACGCCTCGGCCACCTGCTCGGCCGTGGCATTGGGCTGCGGTGCCGGCTCGTGGTGGTTGGCCGCCACTGCGTCGGACACGCTCACCGCCCGGTGAATTCGGCTTTGCCCGGCCCATTGGCCAGGAACGATGCCATGCCGATCGTCCGATCGTCGGTGCCGAACAGCCCCGCGAAGAGCGAGCGCTCGATTGCCAGCCCGGTGCCGAGGTCTGTCTCGATCCCCCGATCGACGGCTTCCTTGGCCGCCCGCTGGGCCAGCGCTGCACCGCGGGCGAGCCGCCCGGCGAGGTCCATCACCTCGGTGTGGACGTCGTCCGGTGCCACCACCCGATCCACCAGTCCGATCCGCAGCGCCTCCTGCGCGTCGACGAACCGCCCGGTCAGAATTAGATCCTTGGCCCGCGCTGGGCCCACCAGCCGAGACAGCCGCTGTGTGCCTCCGGCCCCCGGGATGATGCCGAGGAGAATCTCCGGCAGGCCCAGTTTCGCATTGTCGCCGCATACCCGCAGGTCGGTGCACAGAGCGAGCTCCAGGCCACCACCGAGCGCATAGCCGGTGATGGCCGCGATAGTCGGTTTGGGGATGCGTGCCACGGCCGTGAACGAGTCCTGCAGCCGCTGGCTGCGCAGGATCATCGTGCGGTAGTCCCAGTCGGCCATCTCCTTGACGTCGGCCCCGGCGGCGAACACCTTCTCGCCGCCATAGACCACGACCACCCGGACATCGTCGCGCTCGGTGACCTCCTCCGCGGCCTGCGCCAGACCCGCCTGGACTGCGGTGTCCAACGCGTTCATCGGCGGGCGATCCACCCTGATGGTGGCGATGCCGGTGGCCACCTCGACGCTTACTGCGCTCACGTTTCCTCCTGTATCGACCCCGGCGTGACACCCACGCCCGTGCATGTGCACGCGTCCTGATGGGAAGGTTAGTTGCGACCCGGGCGCTCGCCCGCCCCCGGGTCGGTGCCGCGGGCGGGCGAGGAGAGAGCAGCAGCACATGGCGACTAGTGACATCCCCGCCGATTTGACCGTGGCCTGGCCGGGTCGAGTCGAGCCGCTGGGAGTGACCGTCGATGCCCACGGCGCGAACGTGGCGATCTGGGCCGAACACGCCGACCAGGTGTACCTGTGCCTGATCGAACCCGACGGCTCGGAGCGGCAGATCCAGATCAAGGAACAGACCTTCCACGTGTTCCACGGCTACATTCCCGGGCTGCGTCCGGGACAGGCCTATGGCTTCCGCATCCATGGCACCTGGGACCCGCACCGTGGTCGCCGCTTCAACCCCAACAAACTCCTGCTGGACCCCTACGCCAAAGCCGTCTGCGGTGACCTGGTCCACAACTCAGCGATCTTCGGCTCCTCCGAGCATGACGACTCGCACATGAACAGCGAGGATTCGGCGCCGTACGTGCCGGTCGCCGTGGTCGCGGACCGCACCTTCGACTGGGGTGAGGATCGCCACCCGGACATCCCCTGGTTCCACACGGTGATCTACGAGACTCACGTCAAGGGTTTCACGAAGGCGCACCCGGAGGTTCCGGCCGAACTTCGCGGCACCTACGCCGGCCTGGCCCACCCCGCGGCAATCGAGCATCTGGTCGACCTGGGCGTGACCGCGGTGGAGCTGCTGCCGGTGCACGAGTTCGTGCCCGAGATCCACTTGTTGGACGCCGGTCTGACCAACTATTGGGGCTACAACTCGCTGTCCTACTTCGCCCCACACCACGGCTATGCGGCCCACCCTGAGTGCGGTGGCCAGGTGGCTGAGTTCAAGTCCATGGTCAAGGCCCTGCACGCGGCGGGGCTGGAAGTGATCCTGGACGTGGTCTACAACCACACCTGCGAGGGCGACCACATCGGCCCGACGCTGTCGTGGCGCGGCATCGACAACGACGGCTACTACCGCCTCGACCCGCACAATCGCAGGCTCTACACCGATTACACCGGCTGCGGCAACACCTTGAATCTCACGCAGCCTCACGTGATCCGCATGATCATGGACTCGCTGCGCTACTGGGTGACCGAGATGCATGTCGACGGTTTCCGCTTCGATCTCGCGGCGGCCCTGGCCCGTTCGCTGCAGGACGTCGACATGCTGGGGCCGTTCATGACGACCATCGCCCAGGACCCGGTCCTGCGCAACGTCAAACTGATCGCCGAGCCGTGGGATGTCGGCCCGGGCGGCTATCAGGTGGGCGAGTTCCCGCCGTTGTGGACCGAGTGGAACGGCAAGTACCGCGACTGTCTGCGCGACTTCTGGCGCAGCCGATCCGGCGTCGGCGAACTCGGGTGGCGGCTCAGCGGCTCGGCGGACCTCTACACCTCCGAAGGCCGTCGGCCGTACGCCTCGATCAACTTCATCACCTGCCACGACGGCTTCCCCATGCGGGACCTCGTCTCGTATGACCACAAACACAACGAGGCCAACCAGGAGGACAACCGGGACGGCACCAGATCGGAAGAGCACA
>JAUPKO010000097.1 GCA_030837395.1 Actinomycetota bacterium
CCCTCGGATCTCGCTTCCGACCGGGCTGTCCGGGCGGCGGCTCTTCCTCCGGGGCCACCGACGCGAGGGCGGTTGGCAGGCGGCCAGCCGGAGGGCTTGCGACCGCGCTTCGTGAGCACTTCCATTATGGGGCCGGCGTATGACACACGTTCAACCGCAGATGCGATGTGTCCATTGAGACTGGCACCACGATGCACCGATGACCGGCCGACAGCGAGGGGGTCGATGCCAAGATGATGTCGTGACGATCGCTGTCAGACGCGCGTCGAGCTTCGCCACGATCGGCTCGAGAGCGTAAAGAGGTCCATCCAGGCCCCCGTAGTCGTTTGCAGCGGCGGGCCCGGGAACCTCAGGAAAGGATCATTGACGATGGAGATGACGTCCGCGAGTTCCGGGGATGCGTGGTGCCCGCCGTGGTGTGAGCTGCACCACGAGGTGAGCCCCGACTACTGGGTCCATCAGGGTCCAGCCGTGATCGTTCGGTCGGACTACGACCGACCATTGGCCAGGGTCCTAGCACTCATTGGGATTGTCAGTGGAGAGGACTTCGGCCCCCAGGTGAACGTCGAACTGGTCACCACCAAGGTGGTCGAGAACGACGGGAGCCACACCTACGCGCCAGTCTCGCTCTCCCCGGAGGAAGCCCAGCGCCTCGCTGAGGCGCTCGGGGAAGCGGCTAGAGCCCTCGACGGCTACCCGCGAGCCTGAACGACGGTTGTCACGCCTTCACCGGCGAGAGCAAACGCATACCCGCATTCGCGTCTTCTGCCGAGGAGGTCCGAGGCAGTACGGCGTGAGATGCGTGACTGGGCGGTGAGACGCGACAGCGTGGCCGTGAGGCTGAAGGGCACTGCAACGGATACCTAATCCCATGCACCAGCCAAAAACTCGGGCCATATTCCGACGTGATGGCGAAAGAAGAGCCTAGGCGCTTGGCTCCCACTCCGACAGTCGCCCGCAACCTTGAGCAACTCTTGGACGCTGTAGTTCTCACGGAGTCGGAGTTTCGGACGAAGAAGTGGCAAGTACTCAGTTCCTAGCGCCGAGACAACACCCACGAGTCTCGTGGAGCTGGTTCGTAGTAGGACTCAGCCACCGTCTGGTGAGGCATTGGTGCGAGTTCGCAGGCCACACGCTTCAAGTGGCAGGCGGCCATGGTCCTCTGTGGCGCCCGCCTTCTTGGCTTTCACAAGTGTCTGGCTCAGCTCCAAGACCCGCTGGGCCCAAAGGGCGCTTCCCCTCCGGTAGTTGTGCCGCGACTGGTTCGACTTGGCCGTCGATGACCGACTCGTGGTAGGTGACTGGCGGCATGGGGAGTGAGTGCCAGAGGAGTGAACCCGTTCTTCGTATCCGAGATCGTGGTACGGCAGGTATGTTTCTAGGCAGCATCGCTTCGATCTTGGTGGGGCTATGGGTTCTGGTGACTCTGGGAATGACGTTGACCGTCGACTGCACCTGTTCCCGCTGGAGATCCTGAACATATGGCAGCGCGCCCACGGAGCCCTGGATATCCAGTCGCAGGAACTCTTCCTAGGCAACCCCATCCTTTCCGATATCGGCCGCTACCGACGGGACTCGGTCGAAGACGCCATCCAACGTCGCGCGAAGCTCACCGAGATCCTCGCGCTGTTGGTGGCCGCTCATCCGCCGGTACTCAGTGTCCACTCTCAGTCAAGTGAGGTTGGATATAGACGGGCTTGGAAGAACGAGAAGGCGGAGCAGCGCCGCTTGTCTCCTTCCCCGCCGGAGTCCATCCTGTGGGAGCACTTGCACGATGGGAAGCTCGGCGGATTCCGCTTCATCCGTGAGTATGAGATTCTCGGTTGGTTCGCCGACTTCTACTGCCCTGAACGTCGGCTGGTGATCGAGGTCGATGGCCGTCAGCACCGCTACCGGCGAGAAGAGGACCGCGCTCGCGACCTGGCGATGCGACGAGCAGGGTTTCGAGTTCGGCGCTTCACCGCGCACCGCGTCACCCGCTACACACCGAGGGTGGTCAACGAAATCAGGACGGCACTTGGCCTTGACCCAGAGCCACTCCCAGGAGAGCACTGGGATAGCTCGAAACTCTGGGAGGTTGTCATGCGGCATCAGGCGATAGTCAGGCGCCGCGACAGCCAGCGTGCCGAAGGCGACTCGGACGACGGCAGCGAACCCTGACTGCGCGTCGCACCTCCGCGCGGATTCGATCAAGGTCAACGGTGACGTCGACCACTCCCAGACTCCGGAACCTGTAAGCGGAGGTGACGGGTCGCGTGTCCCCGTGCATGACGCCCCGTGCGCGGACCCCCTGGCTTGGCTAGCGAGCCGTCACGAGAGCTGATGCGTCCGTTGCCCAACTGCTGCCGCTTGCGATGAGCCTGACCTTGGACCCGGGCCGTCCCGAGGCCCACGACATCGTTGAGGCAAACTTGCCGAAAGAGTCCGCAGATACCGCGCCCATCTCCTTCCACGTGCCCTTGTCACGGACAAGGATCGTTACCTTGGAACGGGTCCCCAAGTCGCCCTCGCTCGTCGAAGCGGTGATCCTCCCCGATAACCGGAGGGTCCCCTGACGGATGGTCGCCTTAAGGATCGTGAACCGAGAAGGCGCTTTGCCGACGGTCACGGTGAACGGTTCAAACGGCACCACCGGATCTCCGGCAAGCCTCCCGTACCCAGTGACCGTGTAGGTACCCGGGCCTTCGCCTCCGCCATACGGGCATGCCTCCATGTATGTCTTCTGACTCGTCTGCGCCGGCTCCAACGACGGCACGTCGTACAGAAGGTCGCTTGATCCCTGTTGGCGTGCCTCAAGGCGGAAGAATGTCATGTCACTCCCCGACAGCCGGGAGATTGTGATCGGAAGAGCCACGCATTCGTCCCCATCGAAGACGACGTCCTTCGCGACGATCGAGAACGACGAAACACCCACGGTGACGGTTGCGCTCCCCTCTGCGACGGCGACCGGCGCTAGGACGAAGAAAACCCCGGCACTTGCGATGGCGACTGATGCCAGGCGCACTAGTACCTCCCGATCCGCGCGGCCGCCACCCGCTGGGAGCCGCAACGAGTACGGAACGCGTCAGCACCCAGCGCATCACACTTGACGTTGAAAGCCACGGCTTACCCCCATCTCCGAGGAATCCAGCGCCCAGCGTCCCACGAGAAGAACGCTGAAGGAGCGGCTTCTGAACCACCTGCGCCTGCCATACCGGGCATCTACGATGGGGCCACGACGATGACGGGGGTCAGATGTCCGAAGCAGCGAACGCTCCCCAACGGGCGGGAGCGAAGACACCAGGCATCGTGATCGCTGCCTTCGTCTGCTCGTTGGGCGGGTTCCTGTGTGGCGTTCCCGCGGTCGTTGGCCTGGTCCTCGGGATCGTCGGCCGGGGGCGCGCCAAGGCGACAGGGCAAGGAATCGGCTTGGCCACCGCAGCCATCGTGGTGTCGTCACTGTGGCTCGCCCTCGGCGCCCTTCTCGCTGTGCTTGCCCTGACGATGCCTGCAAGCACGGGATCGAAAGAGCCCAGCCAACCGGCGTCTCCGGTTGCTGTTCCCACGGCCAGCGCGACACCGTTCCCTTCGGCAACGTCATCACCTGCCGCGTCGGCGGCGCCCTCCACGCAGTCCGCTGCGCCCGAGGTCACACCAACGGCGTCTGAATCGGCAGCTCCGAGCCCCACAGTGGACGCCGAGGCGGCGTTTATCGCAGACTTCCGTGCGCGACCGGCGGTGCCTGAGGGTTACTCCTACGCGCGCCCTGCCACGAAGACCGACGCCAAGCTCCTCAAGAACGGCAGGGCGGTATGCAGGACGTTCGATCGGTACGAGCCCGTCGAAGCAGTCGGGATCCTCGTCGCGAGAACTCTGGCCCAGTACGACGACGAGGACGGGATCATCGATTCGGCTTTGACATACCTCTGCCCTCAGCACGTAGGCGCCTTGACGCCGCTCGAGAGGGTCTACGCCAGTGATGATGGCTTCTTCGAGGAGCTCGCACTGACGAACACCTTCACCCTGGTCCTCACCGGCATCGACGATCAGGGCCGGCCAAGGCCTGACTACTCAGACATCAACACCCTGAAGGACGTCGTCCTGTACTGCCGAGTGCTGGATGGTTCCGAGCCTTGGGCGTTCTTCCGGGCCACGGACGCACTCAGCCCGCCCGGTGCGACCCCATCACTAGACAGGTACCAAGGGCTGTTGAACGTTGCCCACTTCTACGTGTGTCCCGATACTCGCTACACCCCGGAGAACGTGTTTCGCCAATATGTGAAGCGCTACATCTTCGGGAACGAATCGTTGGGCTAACCCAGTTGCAGGAAGGGGCGCCTCAGCAACCTTCGCGAGCGCAATGTCCGTCGACCACGAGCGCACGGCAGTGGGCCGTGTCGGTTCTAGGTCGACCACTAGCGCACGGCAGCGGGCCGTGTCGGTGCTAGAACGTCCCATCATGTCCCGTCATCCGGCTCGAACCGCTCGTCGAACCACGTCGCCGCATCATCCCGTCTGCGCTGCTGCGCGCTGCGACGCGCCAACTCAGCAGAATGTCACCCGATGTCGTCGAGTGGATCACCAAGCGGCAGCTCGGCGACACGGTCACCAGGTACCGTCACGACGTCCCCGCCAGCGAACCCACCCAGACGGCTAACCTTGTCCGGCGCCGCAGATCGAGTGGTCATCGCTATCCGTACGGCAAACGGGTCGTGAACTCCGAAGCGCAGGGCAGTTAGTAAAGGGCCCGCACGATGCTCATGCGCGCGAGTAGCTGCTCGGTCATGAAGTGGACTCGCTCACTGCCGACTGTCTCTGGGACATCCAGCGGGACCCAGAACTGCCCGTGCGCGTCTTCCTCGCCGTGCGGGAACGTCGCGTGCAGCGCGCCGATGATGGGGCCGGCGTGTACGCCTGCGAGCCGAGCCCAGATCGGGGTCTTGCCCTGGTCCGCTCGCTCATGGGACACGCCAACGCGGAAGAAGATGTCGCTGGGAGATCGTCGCGTGACAAGTACGTAGCGCGCGGGCGAGAAGGCCGGCTCCTGACTCTGGGCGGGCAGGTCTCGTGCCGTGTAGCCTTCAGCCTCGTTCACGATGCGTGTGAACTCCAGCACCAGCGCTGACAGGTCTGCTTCCCACGTGCGCCACGGAGCCTCCGGATTCGGCGCGTACGGAGTGCCCAGCAGGCCGTCCATCGCGCGAATCAGCCCGCGCAACTGGTTCAAGTCCGAGCGCAGGAGGAAGTCCTCCGACGCGGTGGCGTCGACCTCCGCATCCCAGGTGTCCAACCAGGCATCCCAGGACGTCACGCCGACGCCGGCAGGTGCCCACTGAGCCTTCTCTACGGCCGCGTGGGCCACCAACTGCGCGTGGGCCAGGCGAGCCTCGGGGACGAGCACCACCAACGCTCCCGGGCTGTCGCCCAGCCGCGCCTGCTGGTACCGCAGGTAGGAGGACAACTGCTCCGGTGTCAGCGCGGCACCGAACTTCGCCTCCACCACCACGACGGGACGGCCATCCGAGTCGAGACCCACGAGGTCGGGACGCGCCCGATCGTCCTGGACCAGTTCGGGCTCGAAGTGATGTACGGAGGCCAGGTTCACCCCCGTCAGGGAACTGAGCCACGAGACCGTGGCCTGCTGCAGTCGCGGTTCCGTCCTCAAGAGAAGCGCCAGGCACTTCGTGGCGGCTGGTTCCCCCATCTGAGTGAACCAGCCCTCCCGGGCCAGGCTCGCGAGTAATGGCTTCC
>JAUPKO010000889.1 GCA_030837395.1 Actinomycetota bacterium
GCAATGAGAGGTTCGAGGACCGCTCGGAGCTCGGATAAGGCACTTGTGAAAGCCGTGGGATCCCATGTGACGGCATCAAGATCCAAGATGTCAGTCCATGCCTGTGCCTTGGCGACTTCGGCGCTGGCCAGGGCGTTCGAACGCGTGGCCGCAGAGTCGCCGCAGCATTCCTCAACGGCGAGCGCGGCTTCGGCGAGATCTGTCGCCAGCGTCTGGTAGGCAGCGGAGAACACGATGCGGTAGGAGGCGATGAGCTCTACGCCCCCGAGGTTCTGGGCACAGTATGGACAAGTCTCGTCGAACTCGAAGTTATGTCCCTGGCGGAGCCAGTCTTCGAAATTGGGCCTGTTGACGCGATCAACATGGGCACGAAGCTTCGCCTCCGCGTCATCGGCGAGTAGATCAAGATCTCGGCCGAGGACTTCGAAGATTGAGTTGAGATCCAACTGGGGCTCGGGAACTGGGGATGGTATCGGTCGCCGGACTAGTGCGTCGATGGACGCGGCTGAGGCTAAGGCTTGAGCGGTCGATTGATGTCGGGCATCCGCATCCACCATCGGTGGAAGTGCAATGAAGTCGACGAGCCCGAATCCGTCGAGTGAGTTTGACAGGTCACTCTCCGCTTCACGAATCGCCTCTCGAAGGGCCTTGGCCTCGGCATCGGCTTGTTCCGCACGAATCGATTCGGTAACCGCGCGCGTCCCGAGTGCGAATCGAAGCAGGTTCCGCCGATGCTCAACCTCGACCACCGGGCCCGAATGCACTGCGTCGCGGACGAAGGCGTTGTCGAAAATGAGGATGTTGGGTCGGGTCGTATCCCACCCGTCACTGGCCAGCTCATGGGTCTGCGGTGCTCCCGAGAACAGGATTTTGGCGCTCGGTTCACCGACCTGATCAATGGTTGTTCGCCTGCGAAGCTCGTCCAGGTCGCCAGTGGTCAGCGACCGCAAGAGTGCACAGAGCGTTGACTTGCCCCTGCCGTTCTCGGCGTAGATGATCGTTGTTTGTCCGCAAGCTGGGCTCGCTGCAAGTCCATGCAGAAGCGCGAGGTTGTTCACTTGGACGAACTTCAGAAGCATGCAACCCCACCCCCGTGACCACTCCAACTTGTGACTTCGCTCCGGCGTCTCGCCGTCCCGACCGTGTCAGGCTACCGTGTCGCCCAACGAGCGGGTAGAACTCTGTCAGGGGTCGAGTTCACACGCTCGGTCCGGTGTGCCAGGAGACCACCAGTAGGGGATTTGTGGGCCTAGGCGCCGACTTCGGCGGCCTCGCCAGCCGTCAGGCGCAGGAGTTCGTCGTATGTAGTGGGGAAGACCCAGTGACTGTGACCTGCGGCCGCCCAGACCTCGTTGTAGCGACTGAGTGCGATGTCGACGATGGTGCGGATCGGATGGGTCAGCCCCACGGGCGCGACGCCACCGATCACGAACCCCGTGGCCTTGCGGACCTGATCCGCGGTCGCCTTGGCAACCTCGTTTACCTCGAGAATCGCCGCGAGCTGCATCGTGTCCACCCGGTGGCCGCCGGAGGAGACAACCAGAACGGGTTCACCATCACCCAGAAAGACCAGTGAGTTCGCAATCTGGTCAACTTCGACGCCCAGCGCGTCGGCGGCCTCCTTGGCGGTGCGGGCACTGTCGTCCAGCTCACGGACGACCCCACGGCCTCCGAGGGAGGACAACGCGCGAATCACGCGATCAACGGAGGCAGGTGGTTCTTCGCGGACCATGTGGGGAGACTATCGAGGGGACCATGTGAACTCGATGACCACTCGGTCATGGTCGAAGCCTTGACGACTGTTCCAACCTGGGCGTGTCGGATTGATCGTGATCTTGCGCATGAGTGCGTTGACCGCGGCTCGGCGCTCGGCGAGCGTGAGTAGCTTCCATTCCTCCCTCAGGTCCTGAGCGGCCAGCACCTGACTCAACCGCGGATCCGATGGCTCCCCGCTGAGCGCCTTGAGCGCAGTTTCGGCTTCTTGGACTTGCCCGAGCGCCGCATCCCACGCATCGCTGAAGTCTTCGACGCCTCCTGCGTACGCGAACTTGCCATCGGCGTGTTGCGCATCGAGATGCCGAAGCCGAGAACGGTGGAAGTCGTACTGAGTCTTGGCATCACTGAGGCTCTTGCTCATCGACTGACTCGCGCTTGCAAGGGCCCTTAGGAGCCTCTTCCTTGTCTTGGGGTTCTCGAGGAGCTCGAAGAAGACCTCGGTAATGAACGGTTCGAGGCTCTTGGACCGGACAACGACGCCGGTGCAGCTCTTGTTGAGTTGATACCGATTCCGGCACCTGTAGTTCGCGCCGGTAGACCCTTCGGAACTGGCGCCGATCATTCGGCCGCCGCAGAGGCCGCAGAACACGAAGCCGGACACCAGGGCCCCGCCGTGCTGCGGGTGAACGACAGCACGGGACTTCATCGCGTCCTGCAGGGCCATGTACACGGTGAGGTCCACGACCGGGGGATACGGGCGGACAGGGTTGCCAGAGTCGTCATGGACAATCTCGCCCTTGAGGACCTGGAACCCGGCGATCGCGGGGGAGCCCAACAAGCGGCGCAGGACAGGTTCAGACCAGGGGTTGCCGAACACACTCCGCACGCCCGCGTCGTTCAAGGCTCGACAGATGGATCCGATCGAGTCGCCCTTGATGAAGCGCTTGGCCGCGAAGCGTAGGTGCTTGGCCTGGGCTGGGTCGATGACAAGACGGGAGGCGTTGTCCTGGCGCTCGATGGCATAGCCGTACGGGGGTGGGCCCCCGCGCCACTTCCCTTCCTTCGACTTCGTACGCTGCGCCGCCAGAACCCTGTCAGTGGTGTTCCGAGACTCGGCAGACGCGATGGTGCCTAGGATCTCCGCAGTCGTTCGACCGGCCGAGGTGGATGTGTCGACCCCATCCGAGATGCCCACCAGGACGACGCTCGCCTTGGAGAAGGCATCAAGCACATCACCAAGCTCGGACAGCCGTCTTGTCAACCTGTCGA
>JAUPKO010000890.1 GCA_030837395.1 Actinomycetota bacterium
CCGACGCTGCGGCAGCCGCGGCCGCCGCCGATGCCGACGCCGCGGCGTCGCTGGCACAGGCGGAGGAGGCCGTGCGCTCCACGAAGGCTCAGATCGAGGAGACGAAGGCCAAGATCGACGGTCTCAAGTCCGAGGTCAATTCGTTCGCCCGTGACGTCTACACCAGCGGCTCCGGGCAACTGGCCGAGATGGGCGTCGTCCTCGGTTCGCAGAACCCGGCCGACTTCACCGCCGGGCTGGAGTCGATCAACAAGGTGAGCCGGGGTAAGAACGAGGCGGTGGCCGACTACACCCAAGCCAAGCAGGAGCTTGACGATTCGTTGGCCAAACTGCAGACCCTTGAGAGCCTTGCCGAGCAACGGCGGCAGGAGGCTGCCTCGGCCTTGGCGTCCGCGCAGGAGTCGGCCGCTCGCGCCAGTGCAGCCAAGTCCAATGTTGAGACCCTCGTCGACCAGCGCAGCACTGCGATCACCGTGATCGAGGGTCAGCGGCAGGAGGTCAAGGCGCAGTACGACGGCCTGGCGGCCGCACAGGCGCAGATTGAGCAGTTGCTGCGGGACCGCGAAGCCGAACGCCAGCGGGTGTTGGCGGCGCAGGCGCAGCAGGCGTTGGCGGAGAAGGCCGCGCAGGAGAAGGCTGCCCAAGAACAAGCCGCGGCCGCGCAGGCCGCCCAGCAGCAGGCTGCGGCCGCCGCGGAGGCTGCGGCAGCGGCCGCGCAGCAGGAGGCCGAACGACAGGCCGCCGAAGTCGCTGCACGTACCGCCCAGGAGCAAGCTGCCGCCCAGGCCGCGGCGGCCGCCGCGCAGGCTGCGCAGGAGCAGGCTGCCGCGGCCGCGAAAGCAGCCGCTGAGCAGGCAGCCGCCCAGGAGGCCGCGGCCGCCGCTCAGAGTGCAGCCGAACAGGCCGCTGCGGAGCAAGCCGCCGCCGCTGCGGCACAGGCCGCCGCGCAGCAGCAAGCAGCCGCCCAAGCTGCTGCCGATCAGGCTGCCGCGCAGCAGGCCGCTGCGGCAGCAGCACTCGAAGAGGCCGTGGTTGAGCAGTGGCGTAGTCAGGCCGCAGCCGCCCAGGCTGCTGCCGAGGCCGCTGCGCAAGCCGCCCAGGCCGCAGCCGAGCAGGCCGCTGCCAACCTGCCCAGCGTGGCCACCGACCCGGCGCCCACGACTCCGGCGCCCACCACCCCGGTGACCGACCCGGGCGGCGGTGGCACCACCACTGGCGGTGGTTGGGTGTGGCCGGTGTCCGGCGGGTTCAACAGCAGCCCGCCAGGGCCGCGCCAACATCCCACGTATGGCTACTGGGCCTGCCACAAGGGTGAGGACATCTCCGCCTCATCGGGTACGCCGATCGTCGCCACCCACTCCGGCACGGTGATTTCGGCCGGTTGGAACAGCGGCGGCTACGGCAACATGACACTCATCGACCACGGTGACGGCACGTCGAGCCTCTACGCCCACCAGGACTCGATCATCGTGTTCGCCGGCCAGTCGGTGACGGCCGGGCAGTTGATCGGCTATGTCGGCTCCACTGGCGACAGCACGGGCCCCCACCTGCACTTCGAGGTCCACGTCGGAGGCGTGGCCTACCTACCGCAAGGGTGGTTCGGCGGCAGTTATGGTCCGGTACCCTGCTGACAGCGTTCGGGGCTCGGGGGGCGACCGTTCGGGGTAGGCTGGCCAACCGTGCCCAAGGAACGCGGTCGTAAGTTCATCGCCCAGAACAAGAAGGCGCGCCACGACTACGAGATTCTCGAGACGTATGAGGCTGGTCTGGTGCTGCAGGGCACCGAGGTCAAGTCGCTGCGTGCGGGCCGGGCCACACTCACCGATGGTTACGCGACCATCGACGATGGTGAGATGTGGCTGCGCGGGGTGCACATCCCGGAGTACGACCCGGGCACCTGGACCAATCATGAGCCCAGGCGAGCCCGCAAACTATTGCTGCACCGGGCCGAGATCGCCAAACTCATCGGCAAGACGCGCGAGTCCGGCCTGACGATCATCCCGTTGTCCATGTACTTCTCGGACGGCCGGGCCAAGGTCGAGATCGCCCTGGCCCGCGGTCGGAAGTCCCATGACAAGCGGCAGGCCATCGCTGAGCGAGAGGCGAACCGGGAGGCGCAGCGCGCCATTGGCCGCAGTCGCAAGGGAATGATTGACTAGCATCAATGCGACTTCCTGTGGAAGGCGGCTCGGTATGACAGTTGCAGCGCGTGGCTGAGGGGCGGGCGGTCCCACCCGCGTTTTCGTGGCTGGAGTCGGCCCCCGCGTGGGTCACAACGGCGGCCCGCACGATCATCGTGCCACCGCAGGTCGGGGCGGTTGTTCATGCCGCCACGGGTGAGATCATCGGTGCAAATGATGAGGCTTGCGACCTCTTGGGGCTGTCCTGGGAGGCCCTGATCGGGCGCACGTCGATCGACCCGAGGTGGGCGGCGGTCTCGGAGTCGGGTTTCCCGCTGCCCGGTCCGCAGCACCCGGCGATGCGCACCCTGGCCGATGGTCGACCGGTAGCGGGGTTCCTCATGGGTGTGCTCATACCGGCGCCGATCGGTGCGCCGCATGCCACGGGTGGACGGACCCGTTGGATAGAGATCGAGACTGTTCCGCTGTACGCGGACGCAACGGTCGCCGATCGCGAGGGGCCGCCCGGAGCAGTCGTCGCACTGTTCGTCGACTTGACCGGCTCCGAACGGGCCCGCGTCGCCACTGACGCCCTCCTCAGCTCCTATCGGCTGCTCGGGGATTCGGCACCGGGACTGGTCCTGCGGGTCGATAGACATGGGGACATCGTGCAGGCCGCCGCGTCAGCCGGCCTCGAGCCGCGGTCGATTGAGGGCGAAGCTGTGGTGGAGCGGTTGCATCCCGACGATCGCGAGGAGTTCACCTCCTTCTGGCACCGGCTGATCACCCACGTGTCCAGTCCGCGACAACTGCAGTGCCGTTGGCGCGATCACGAGGGCCGCTACCGGTCGACGATTCTCCAGGCCACCCCCATCTATGACTCGACCGGAGGTGTGTCCGGTGCCGCTATCGGGCTCCAGGACGTGCACGACATCCGCCTGTCACGAGCGCGAGTGGGGGAGTTGCAGGCGCAACTCGACTGGCAGCGGGCGCTGGCCGAAGTCGCCGTCGAAGGGGCCGAGTTGGCCACCTGGGACTGGAACGTAACCACCGGTGAAGCCCGGTTCA
>JAUPKO010000891.1 GCA_030837395.1 Actinomycetota bacterium
CCCACGGCGCCTATCCAGACCTCACCGAGGCCCTGTACGACGACTCGGGCCTGCCTGCGTGATCATCGACACGTCCGCCGTCATCGCAATCCTGCGCGACGAGCCCGAAGGCGACGCGTGCCTGCAGACCACGGTTGCGGCCGAAAGGGTTCGTATCTCGGCCGTCTCGTATGTGGAGGCTGCCGCAGTGATCGACCGACTCGGTGACCCGGTCCTGAGCCGTCGGCTCGACGAGCTCCTGGACCTCCTCAACATCGCTATCGAACCCTTCGACGGCGTCCAGGCCAGGCGCGCCCGAGCTGCCTACAGAGACTTCGGTCGCGGCAGCGGTCACCCCGCCAGGTTGAACCTTGGCGACTGCTGCGCCTACGCCTTGGCGACGTCCCGGGGTGAGCCGCTGCTGTTCAAGGGCGACGACTTCGCCCACACCGACGTTCACCGGGTGCCCGACGGGCATCCGCTGGCGTCCGATTCATGATTCTTGGGTCGAAAGCGGCCCCCCAGGGTACGTTCGACCCGATCATGACCGGCCCGGGCGGGCCCGTCAGCCGAAGCGATGCCGGCGGGTTGAGGGTGACGGGTTCGACGACGCTGGAGCCGATCACCACGTTCACCGGGGCGTACAGCACCTCCAGGGCGGTTACCCGTGCGGCAGCGCGCAGAACATCGACCAGCGCCGCACTCGTCCGCTGATGCCCCACACCCGGTGCCGGGGTCATCACGAAGGCCCCGTCGATGAGTTCGTGCCGCAGCCCATCCCCGGGCCATGCGTCGAGCTCCTCGCGGGTAAGCAGGTTGTTGACAGGCATGACCGACATGGTGTCCCCCCTGGTTCCATGCCGCAAGGGTGCGCCGCGGTGGCAGGTGCGTCGAACGATTATCCACAGTGATGTCGACCTACTTCAGGTGCGTCCTCAGGGGTGCGACGATGGGGTCTGGGTCGAGCACGCGGGACGGCACGCCGGGCCGGAGTGCGGGTCGCCGGACGCGGGTCCCCCTTGTCGCGGGGGTGCCCGATTCCGGGTTTCCATGTGGGACAGGAGTTCGCAGGAGGGGAGGTGCCACTTGTCCCCGCTGATGAGGGATGGCAAGTGTATCGTTTCATGCCATATGGTTGTAATCATGGCAAGCATTCAACAGGTCGACAGTAAACTGAGCAAGGAGAACCGGGTGGTCGTGCCACGGCAAGTACGTGATGCCCTCGGCATCGGATCTGGTGACCGTGTCGTCTTCCTGCTCGACGGCGACGGGTCCGTGCGGGTAAGCACGCCACGACTGATGGCCATGGCCGTGTGGGCTCGCAACACCGGTGGCGACGTGGGGGACTCCACGGCCGACCTCCGTCAGCAGCGCAACGCAGACCAGGCAGCGGCCGAGGCCAAGTTCGCCCGTATCGCCGCGACCCAACAGGCCGATGAGCGCACTGAGGACGAGATCGCTGACCAGTTGATGGCCGCCCTGGGGCTGCCCTGATGGAGACCCTCGCGCTGGACTCGTCCGTGCTTCTCACCTGGCTCCTCCAGGAACGTGGCTGGCAGGCCGTCGATCGACTATTTGGGTCAAACACGCTCGAACTGCTGATGCCGGGACCGGCACTCACCGAGGCCATCTACCGGGCTCGCAGCAGAGGCAACGCGAGCAGCCCCGAACTCATCGCTGAGGTGTTGGAGGGCCAAGGTCTGGCCGTTGAGCCGGCAGGTCGCGATGATCTGGTTGCGGCGGCAAAGTTGCACGAGGTGTCTCAACTGCATCCACTCACCGAACCTGGTGCGGCTCGGGCCAGCACGCTCTCACTGGCGGACTGCCTGATCCTCGCAGTCAGCCGACGGATCGGGTGCCGGGTGGTCACGCGTGACCGGTACTGGGCGTGGTTGGCGGACCAGGGGCACCTTCACTTGGAAGTCGTGCCCTTCTGATCATCGCTGCGGTGTTGTCCACGTCAAACCGCGACCCGCGGCCCGCCCGCAATCCGTGCCTGACCCTGCCATCTTGGCGATCACCGACCCTGGCAGGTATCCACGCGGCAGCTGACCGACACTCAATCGCATGCTGGAGATACACATGCCTAGTGACCGTGCTATAGAAGTGTATATGCTCAGCGTCCAGGAAGCTGCCGCCCTGATCGGCTGCTCCCCAGGCCGGGTTCGGCAACTTCTCGCATCTGGGCGCCTGTCGGGGCGACGAGTGTCCAATGTCTGGCTCGTGGAGCCCGCGTCTGTTCAGGAACTCATATGGAACCGCCCCGGTCCCCATCCACGACCCCTGTCCAAGCGGGTGGCGAATGCGGTCAAGCTCATGTTGGACGCCGAACTTGGCGACTGCCAGCATGCCGACCTGGATGCCCTGAGTCTGTCAGCCTCAGAGTGGAGTCGCGTTCGTGGGTACGTCCGGCGGCTGCGCAATTCGGACAAGCCCGCCCAGTTGTTGCGCGCTTGGATGAGGGGTTGCGCCGACCCGGTCGGCTACCGCTTTGCCGGCCCTCTTCAACTACTTCGGGAGGATTCGCGTTTGGTACCAG
>JAUPKO010000892.1 GCA_030837395.1 Actinomycetota bacterium
GTCAGCCGCAGCCGGCCTGCCACTTGCTCGGGTGTCAGTAAGGCTTCCATTCTCATCCGCTCCCGAGTCCAATATAGCACACGTTGGGATTTGCTTCAAGCGGCCCGGTCGCAGGTAACAGGGCGAGAGCATTTAACTGAGCAGAACCTGAATCAGGTAATCGGTGTCCCATGCGGCTCGCTTCATCCGCGCTTTCACCCCGCGCCGGCTGCTGCGCTCTTGCCGCAGCAAGCTGATGGCAGCGCGGCGCAGCGTGGCGAGGTTCTCCGGGCCATTGTCTT
Source organism: Actinomycetota bacterium (assembly GCA_030837395.1). Classification (GTDB taxonomy): domain Bacteria; phylum Actinomycetota; class Actinomycetes; order S36-B12; family UBA10799; genus JACJWR01. The sequence continues at coordinate 282 of JAUPKO010000892.1, forward strand.
TCCAGATCCCGCAGGCATCCTCGCCCATCGCCACGTCCAGCACGTAGTGCAGCCCGTTCTCCACCCGCCAGTGTTCCCGAACGGCACGCGCGATCTTCCCGGCCTTCCCTTCGTGGCTCGTGATGAAGTAGCGCCTCTCTGTGCTCACCTTCTCGCCAACCTTGCGCTCGCTCTGCACCAGAACCACGCTCTTCAGCCCTGACCACTTTCCGGCCTGTGTCAACTCCGCAACATGCCGCCCGCTGATCACCCAGCAGTTCCGCGTCTCGATCCGACCATGATCCTTCTCGATGCTGCGGTAGTGATCGTGCTCAATACGCCGGTTCGGGTCCTTCGCGTAGAAGCCGTGCGCCAGCGCGTCGTCGAAGAGCAGCTTGACGGACTCGTGCAGCCCCTCCTGGTTGCCCTTCAGCGCCAGCACATAGTGGCCCTGCTGCTCCCTGATCTGGCGCGCGATCTCCCTCTGGCAGCCCATCGCATCAATCGTGACGGTGCATCCGGAGACGTCCAACGCCTTCAGCAACTGCGGCAGGGCGGTGATCTCGTTGCTCTTCCCGTCCACTTTGACCTGGCCCAGCGCCAGCCCATTCTCGGTCGCCCACGCGCTCACCAGGTGAATGGCCGACTGCCCGGTCAGTGCATCGTAGCTGTGGCGCACCGTCTTCCCGTCCAGGGCGATGACATCCTCCAGCCCCCGCCGCCGCAGGGTGCGCAGCCAGTCGGCGATGCACTCACCCAACTCGCTTGGATCCAGCCGCCCGAACACCCGCCGCATGGTATCATGTCCGGGAATGCCATTGGGTAACTCCAGGCCGAGCACCGCGCGCAGCCACCCCTTCCTGGAGTGCCCGAACTCCTCCATGTCCTCCCAGCCCTCGGCACCACAGAGCACCGCACACAAGCCGATCACCACGATGTCTACCAGCTTGTGGCGCTTCCGACGCTTCACCCTGGGGTCCTTTAGCCTCGCAAAGAAGCTCACAAAGCGCAGCGGCGGCCGCCCATGAAACGGGTCTGCGCCGCCCCGCCGCCGCGCCCCATTCGCGTCTGGCAGCTCCCAACGCAGAAAGCTCGCCCGCCCCACCGCCACGCGATTGCCCAACGGGGGCGCGCCGATCCCGTTCCCCGTAACCGGCGCGCCCTGAAGCGCACCGCCGCGCAGCCCCTTCTGCTGCGCCCACAACGTCGCCGACCCGAGGGCCAGCCACGCAGCAACATCTCTTGGTAGCAGCGGCTCGGCATTGTTCACCAAGCCTAACATCTGGTGTTCCACGGGCGACGGCGCAATAAGCACACTCAACGCCAACGAAGCGGACACACCGGCATCTTGAGACGATACTGCAGCAGCAGACGAACCCTTCAGTGCATCGCAGAGTGGAATGAGACCCGGAACGCGCAATGCGCACCTCCTACGAGAGACCTTAAGGAATAGTACTCTCCTCAGCTGGACTTTATCCGATCAGGCGGCGTAACAGAGCAGTTCGGCAAAGCGGTCGCATAGGTCCTGCCGGAACTCGTCGTTGTCGGTCTGTTGGGGCGACATGGAGTAGAACGCGCAGGGCCATAGCTTGCGTCGGACCAAGGCGATGGCGTCGGAGAACGTCGGTTGCTCTTTGACATACCAGGCTGCTTGGCGCACAGGCGAGACCTCCTGGGGCATCCACTCGTTGGCCAGGAGTGTCACCAGCGAGAACAGGGCGAATAGCAGAGGAGTAGTGCGCGCGATGGCCTTGTCGTTCCACTGCCTTTGCGTCTCGATGCCCAGATGGGCACGGCTCTCCTCGAAGGTGACCTCCAGCCGCCAGCGGGAGATGAACCAGATGAGGATCTGCTCGGGCGCCACATTCAGGTCAGTACACAGCAGCGCCTGTGGATCAAACTCCCCTGCGGGGTCGCGGATGAGCACCCAGCGGATGGGGCCAAAGGGGGCGCCGTCATGGTGCCAGACGGCGGTACCAGAGGCGATCTCAACGGTACGTGGTCCCTGCCGATACCAGTTGGCGATAGTCACCGGGGTCCAGGTTGTGGCCGGGTCGGCAAGCCGCTTGAGAAGAGAGGGCAACCGCTGGCCCTTCTTGGGCATGGGTCCTTTTTGGCCGGGCCTTCTTTGGGTGGGTGGGTGGTCATAGAGAGCGGCATCCAAACGCAAGCGGGTGACGATGACCACCGGCTCGGGGAGGGTCGCACACTCGTGGAGCAGTTTGAGCACGGCGTAGGTCTGGTCGGCAACGAAGACCAGGGTGCGCCCCGGCAGCCAGCGGCGCACCTGGAAGATCATCTGGCGTGCCCAATCGGTGAGCGT
>JAUPKO010000893.1 GCA_030837395.1 Actinomycetota bacterium
ACTCCCGGTTTGAGGAGACCAGGAACGGCGTCGCCAGCTGGAATGACAACATAGGCGGTGCTTCCGTCACCCGCGGAGTGTTTCGCGGGAACTTCTTCGCCGCAACGGCACGCGGGAATGCGATTGACCTGGTCACCAGCCGCCGGATCGTGTTCGACGGCAACCGGATCGAGGGCACGGCCAAGGCACCCCACAATGTGTACCTGGAGGGGGTCACGGATTCGGCTGTGACCGGCAACGTGCTCCGTCACAGCAGCATCACCATTCAGTCCAACTCCGGCTATTCGGCCACCAGGCGGGTGATCAACCCGAGTCGGATCACGGTTGCCGACAACATCGTCACCGACCCGTCGGCCCAAGGTATCGCCCTACGTTATGACCCGGCGCGAGGTGGAACCGCAGCCGCAGGGGGCAACCGGATCCTGCGCAACGAGGTGGTCCGGTCTCGAGTGGCAGGGATCATCGTGATGGCTGCGGCTAACGGTTTGGTGTCGACCGCCGACCAGGTGGTCGCAAATAGGGTCGATGACGCGTTCGCGGGTGGTGCGGCGGAGTGGAACTGCGGCTACGGCGTGGCCGGGGCCGCCGGGATAGTCATCGGGGTGGCAAGCGGCTCGGACGTCAGCGGGAACTTCATCTCGGCTGGACAAATGCAGCGGACGACTCGGATCGGTGTTCAGTTCGGTCTGCGCAGTGGCCGCGGAGTAACCGTCAACTATCGAACCGCCAGCCCCAACCGAGTCGCCGGCATCGATCTGGCCGAGTATGCGGTTCGTTCCGGGAACTGAACGCAACGCGAACTGTGACCCGTGCCGATAGGCTCGGGGCGTAGGCGCGGCGAGGATCGAGTTCGGTTCAAGAACCGGGAGGTGGTGGCTGGTGGACAAACCCAGGGCGCTGCTGGTTGAAGACTCCCGGGAGTTCGTTGCGCTCGGTCGGCGGCTGTTGGAGCAGGAGGGTTTCGTTGTCACCGTCACCTCCGACGGATTGGACGCGGTCGGACTCGCGCGCAAAATCCAGCCTGAGCTGCTGTTGCTCGACATCTCACTTCCCGGTTTGGACGGGTTCGAGGTGTGTCGGCGGGTCCGGGAGTTCTCCGACGCTTACGTCGTGATGGTGACGGGACGCACCGAGGAAGTTGATCGGGTGGTGGGCCTGACGGTGGGAGCGGACGACTACGTCACCAAGCCGTTCTCCGCGCGTGAACTCTCGGCGCGAATTGCGGCGATGCGGCGACGGCCCCGCGTGAAGCAGGACACCGCCGAACGGGAATTTGACGGACTCAGGATCGACGTGGACGCTCGTGCGGTCGAGCTGGACGGCGAACCACTTGACCTGACCAGGATTGAATTCGACATCCTCGCGGAATTGACGGCGGAACCGCGGCGGGTCTTCTCCAGAGCGCAGTTGCTCGCGTCGGTGTGGGGGGGAGAGTGGTATGGCGACGACCACATGGTGGATGTTCATGTCGGTAATCTGCGCAAGAAGCTGGGAGAGTCGGGCAGCAGCCCGAGATTCGTCCGGACAGTTCGGGGCGTCGGTTTCAAGTTCGATCCCAGGTAGCTTGGCCAACTGCGGACGTTGCGACCGATGAAGGCAGAGGACATCAACCTGGCGGACCTGCTGGACTTCCGCCCGGAGGCGGGCCAGCTACTTCTGAACGGCCAGCGGATGCTGATCTTCTCGCAGGCAGCGCTGCGAAGTCTGAATGAACTGCTGGTGGAACATCTCGGCCACGAGTTTGCCGGGGCGGTCTTCACCCAGTTCGGCTACCGCTGCGGGCATGACGACTATCAGGTGATCGCTGGGGACGGGGATTGGGACTCCGACCTGGATCGGTTGGCGTCGGGACCGGCCATCCACATGTGGGAGGGGATAGTGCACGTCGAGCCGACTGTGATCGAGTTCGACCGTGCCACCGGCGCCTTCCTGATGACCGGTCTGTGGCGCAATTCATTTGAAGCCGAGAACCACTTAGAGGCCTTCGGATTGAGCGCGACGCCGGTATGTGCCTCCCTGACGGGCTACGCGTCTGGCTGGTCCAGTGCCTTCTTCGGACGGCCGCTACTGGCTATCGAGACGAGCTGCCTGGCCACCGGCGACGATCACTGTGCGTTCGAAATCCGTCCGCTGGACTCGTGGGATGGCCGCGCGGATCCGTGGCGAACTGCGCTGGCCGCCACCTCCAAGTCGATCTCCTCACTGTTGGAGCAGCGGGTCGCCGATCGTACCCGCGACCTTGAGGCCACCAACCGAGTCCTGGCCGAGGCTAAGGACGAAGCAGTCCGAGCGAACAACACCAAGATGCAGTTCCTGGCCAATATCAGCCACGAACTGCGGACACCGATGAACGGTGTCATCGGGATAGCCCAACTCCTCAAGGACACGCAGCTGGACCGGCGGCAGCTGGAACTGGTCGAGCTGATTGTGGAGTCGGGTAGCCAACAGGTCGCGATCATCACTGATCTGCTCGACTACGCGAAGATCGAGGCGGGCGAGGCCGAGGTCGAACAGCGTTCATTCGACTTTTCGGGGTTGTTGACGAACGTGGTCGGGACCTACCAGGCCCAGGCCTTCCGGAGCGGCGTGCGACTCGAGTTGGCCCCTGTTCCGGCAGACCTGGGCAGGGTGGTGTCGGACTCCCTCAAGATCAGCCAGGTTCTGTCGAACCTGCTAAGCAACGCAATCAAGTTCACACCCCGTGGCGGGTCTGTCCTGGTGACCGCTGACCTGGCCGGTCGCGATGTGCACCTCAGCGTTGCGGATACCGGTATCGGAATGTCGGCAGAGCAGTTGCAGAAGCTCTTTGCCCCC
>JAUPKO010000894.1 GCA_030837395.1 Actinomycetota bacterium
ACGTCCGGGTGGCCTTGGCCCAGGTGCGGGAGGCGACGGGCGCGGCGTCGGTCAGCCAGCTGGGGGCCAGCTTCGGTGGCGGGATCTGCGCCTATTACGCGGCCAAGCGACCGACGGAGGTCGAGCGGCTGGTGCTGCTCAACCCGCAGTTCAACTACAAGCGGCGGACCATCGACAACACGCCGTTCTGGCAGGACGACCACCTCACGCCGAGCGCGGCGGTCGAGCTTGACCGGCAGGGCTTCATTGCGTTCAACCCGAATCTGCGCCACGGGCGGGCGATCTTCCATGAGGTGTTCTGGTTCGATCTGGACAGCGCCATCTCCCAGATCCAGGCCTCGACGCTGCTGGTGCACGGTACGAAGGACACGTTGGTGCCCATCGAGTCGACGCTGGCGGCGCTGCCACGCTTCACGGCCGAACACCGGCTGGTGACGGTGGAAGGGTCACAGCACGGCTTCGCGGTCCACGACGATCCGCAGTACCTCAATCCCCAGAGCCAGCAGTGGCAGGCGTTCGTCATCCGGACGGTGGCGGATTGGCTGACGGCGGGCGCGCCGAGAGCGTGAGGGCTACTGGCCGACGGCCTCACGCAGGGTGCGGACGGCGGGCCGGTCGCTCCACGGTTGCAGAGTGGTGACGACGTCGTCGACGACGCGCAGGGTGCGCTGGGAGTTGGCGTTGGTGGCGACGTCCACGGACTGTAGGGCGAGAGTGGCCGCGGTGTCGGGGTCGCCCCCGAGAGCGAAGGCGGCAGCCCGCCGGGCGGTGAAGTACCCAGCGTCCCGGCGGGACAGCGTGTCTCCGGCGAGGACCTGGCCGAAGAGGTCGGCGGCCCGCTCGGTTTGCCCGGCCTCGGTGTAGCAGACGGCGCTACGCAGCCGCAGGGTGCCCTCGGCCAGCACAGCACCCAGCAGCTGGTCGTCGTTGGCCGACTCTGCCTGTCCGAGCAGACTCCAGGCCCGGTCGAGCTGACGCTCGACGTCGTCCCGGGGCGATCCGCGCATACCAAGCCCGAGTGCCTGTTGCTGCGCGACTTCAGCCTGGACGCAGGCGGGGAGATGCCACGGGCCATACTCGGCGGCTTCGGCCAGGGTCAGGACCCGGATGCTGTCATGGTGGTCATAGGCCAGCTGTGACTTCCGCAGCAGCACGTACCCCTGCATGGCCGGATTGTGGGCTTCTTGGGCCCACTCGGTAGCCCGGTCGTACCAGTAGGTGGCCTGGTCCAGGGCCCCGGCGTCCCGGTACAGCCAGCCGGTGAACTCGGCGCTGCGGGCGGCCAGGCTCAGGAGACGACGCCGGATGAGCAGGCTGACCTGGCGCGCAGTGACGTCCAGGGCAGCGATGACACTCAGGGTGGACGGCAGCGCCCGGATGGGGCCGAGGCTGCCGTCCTGGGTCTGACAGTCCTCGATGCACGCGGCGAAGTACGGCACGAGGTCGCTCTCGTGCTGGCTGCGGGCGTCGTCCACCAGCTGACTGACGTGGCGGAGCTGGTCGACGCTCATGTGTGGCAGGCCGCTGACCGGCCTCAACGGCAACGTGGGATGGGCGGGGCGAGCGAGCGCGTGCTCTGGGCGCTGCGGCTCGCCGTCCCGCCCCGGCGTCGTAGCGGCCGTCCCTTCAGCGCGGACGTGCTCGAACCGCTCACGCTGTTCATCTGTGGCGCGCGCCAGGAGCGTGTCGAGTGCTGCTTGGAGCTCGGGCCGGGGCGTCCGGCCTCGACCTGCGGTCTCCCACTTGGAGACGGTACGCGGGCTGACGCCGAGGTCTTCAGCGAAATCGCGGACGGTCAGCCGAAGTGCCTGCCTTAAGAACCGGGTTTCCCGGCCGGTCCACCGATCCATGGTGACCATCCGTACCCCCTTGCATGATCCAGGTCACGATACCGGAACCCAGGGTCCACAGGAGGGGCGTATTGGTTCCACGTTTGGACGTTTCCGCTGGTCAGAGCGCCCACCAGGGTGGAGATCAGCGCCGGGGAGCGGACGCTTCTCGTGGAGGGCACCCGCACCATCGTCGTCCAGGGCGATATCCGAAACCCGGTCGTGATTCTGACTGATCTGTTGGTGCATGGCATTTCGAATGGTCGCAACCGCATGGTTGCTACGGATGGGGGTGAATGCGGTGAGCGACGACGTCGGACGCGGATGGCGTTCGGTGGGTGGAGGAGGGCGGGTGGTGGTTCGCGATGGTGATCATGTGTGGGTGCCGCCGGAGATCGATACCAGCAAGCCGCATCCGGCGCGGATGTATGACTACTGGCTGGGTGGGAAGGACAATTTCGCGGCGGATCGGGTGGCCGGTGACGCGGTGACGCGGGTGGCGCCGTTCGTGCGGGATGCGGCGCGGGGGAACCGGGCGTTCCTGGCCCGGGCGGTCACCTTCCTGGCGGCACGGGGAGTCGACCAGTTCCTGGACATCGGAGCGGGCCTGCCGGCGGCGGGGAACGTGCACGAGGTCGCCCAGCGGGTAAACCCGGCCGTCCGGGTGGTGTACGTGGACAACGACCCGGTGGTCCTGTGCCACGCGCAGGCGATCCTGGCGACCGATGACCGCACCATCGCCGTCGGCGGTGACCTCCGTGACCCTGGGGAGATCCTCACCTGCCCGCAGGTACGGGCCCACCTGGACTTCACCCGCCCGATCGCCGTCCTGCTGGTCGCGGTCCTGCATTTCGTGCCGGACGACGAGGATCCGAGGGGCATCCTCGCGTCCCTCCACGACGCCCTACCCCGGGGGAGTTACCTGGTGTTGTCGCATGCGACGAACCAGTTCCAGGGTCGGCACGCGGCCCAGCGGCGGG
>JAUPKO010000098.1 GCA_030837395.1 Actinomycetota bacterium
GCGGCCCACTGCACGTTCCACGTGGCTACAAGCACTCGTGCCCTCCCTCGTCACGCAAGGCTATGTGCCTCGGCTGACACAAGTGCGCCCTTCAGGTCCGCGCGATGGCAGTGGGGCGCAGGCGCGCTCAGGTGCTGGATCCCATGACGACGGGCCCGCCGTGTTTCGCTGCACCCAGAGGTGGGCATCCCCACCCCATGACCGGCCTTCAGATCGCCTGCATCGAGCGCCAGGCCCGCTCCTGCGTCCATCCCGTCCACAGCGGGCCAGATGTTTCACCGCCGCCCACGGCGGGAACCACGTCACCATGAGCGAAGCGGCGAACTTCAGCGAGCAGGAGCAGTGGGAGCTCGACAACGAGGACCCCGTGCAGGCCCTGAGGCGGACGGAGAGTGCGGCAAGGGAGCGGCGGCTGGGAACACGTCGTCCTCAGCCCTCCACTCACCGCCAACACGACGAGTGACGGCTGTCTACTCGCACGCGACGCCGTCGCCATCCTGTCGAGTCCCCTGTTGGCTTCGTACGGCGCAGGACTAGTTGCCTGTCGTATCGGCGTCACGCCAGCCGCCCGCGCGGCGGTGCAGTTCGCGTACCTGACGACGCTGCTCGGTGCTACCGGCGTCGGCGTCGGTGAAGAGACTCGTCGGGATCGTGGCGGCCAGCAGCCTGACGTTCGGCCTTAGTGCGGGGAGCCTAGCGAGCACAGTTGACGTCTGACATACTCCGCACACGCGCGAGAGTATTCGGGGGGACCGTGGAACACCGACTTAGTGCTGATGCGCGGCCGCGTCGGCGTCGCATGATCGTCTCCGCGCTCGGAGTCGCCGTTGGCCTCGCCGTCATCGGCACAACCATCCCTGCGCAGGCCGCGCAGCCCGCTGCGCTGACGATCGGCGTCGCTCCCTCGCCCAACGGCCTGGTCATGGTCGGGATCCCTACACAGATCGCCGTCGCCGGAACGCGGAAGGCGACGCTCGACCTGTGGGATCCCAGCCAGCGCAAGTTCTTCCGCATCGGCACGGCCACGCCTGCGAAGGCACTGGCATACACGTTCCAGAAGTCGGGCCTGCAGAAGATCCGCATGGTACCGGTCAAGGGCAAGCCCAAGACCTTCACCGTCGCCGTGTACATTCGCTTTCCCGGCGGGGGTATGAATACGACGCCGGCCGCCTACGGAAGCGTCATATTCCCTGGCTCGGAAAACGCGGGCACGGAAAAGACTGTCAGCGCGACGGCGGCAGAGGGATGCGTCTTCGTCGACATCGGCCTCAGCGTCGCTGTGACCATTCGGTCAGGTCCGACCGCCACAGTGGTTGTTCAGTCGACAGGCGCGCCGCCGACGACCCTTACCGCGACCCTAGACAATCCGGTGGCGCAGTTGAATATCCCCGTCAAGGGCGATGTTGTGATCAACCTGACGACTACGAATCTACCTAAGACGACCACTAGCCGCTGGTGGACATGCCTGAATCCATGACCCACGATCGATCGCCCCGATTGTCGGCCGTGAGCGTGACCCGAGACGCTTGACCAGCAGTTCTCGCGGCCTTCTAGCTGGGGCTGCCGTCGATGTCCGTGGGGTCGTGGCGGTCTCTCAGGCTGCACTCGTCGTGGCCGGAGCGAATCTGACCAACGCGTACTGAGGCAATAGCAGCATTGCGAATGTGCGCTGGGATGAAAGCACGTGCCCCAACGGGAACCAGAGCCCCTACCCCTGCACTTCGCTTTGGCGTTACACCTCACCAGCCAGCACCGTCAGCAGCTCCCCGTTAACCGCGTGCTCGTACATCAGCCCATCCCGCCGGTAGCGCACGATGCCCACCCATAGCCCCGCGTCCCTGTCGAGCCACCGCCATGACAGCAGCGTCCCCGGCCACGACTCGACGAGGTCGCGCACGGGCAGGTCGCAGAGCCACGGCAGCGGCGGCGGGCGCTCGATGACGGCTTCGACGCGGTCGGAGCGGTGGGCGAGCACGGGGCGACGGTAGGGCGATGGGGTGACCTCGGGAGACAAGGTTGTCGAGGATCGCGAGCATGGCGACCCAAGGTCACCTTCGCGCTTGTCCATCCGGCGTCGTACGGGGATGCCAGACTGCAGATCCAGATCACAAGACGGCGGAGGTCGAGTAGTGCGCTTGGTGACGTGGAACATGGCCATGCGCACGAAGAAGTGCCTGGACCACCTCAACGCCCTTCGCGCGGACGTGATCGTCCTGCAGGAGGTCAATCCCGACCACGTAGGCCTGACTTCTCGCGATCGCACACGTCAGCGCTGGGGTACGGCGCCGTCCGGCAAGGGCTTCGGCGTCATCGTCCGTGAAGGCCTCCGGCTCACGGACATGGACCCTGACCCACTGCCGTGGTGCCTGCCCGTCCATGTCGGTGGAGACGGCATCGGGTTCGTGCTGGCAGCTATGTGGGCGATCACGTACTCGCCGCAGAAGCCCTCCTACACCGAGCAGCTCGCTGCCGTCGTCGACCGCTATGCCGGTGACCCGAACATGGCACCGCTGGTCATCGCCGGCGACATGAACGCCTCAGCCCAGCAGGCCACGCACCAGGCCCACCTCGCCAACGTTCGCGCCGTGCGCGACCGCGACCTGGAGTCCGCCTACCACTGGCGACACGGACACGCCGACGACGCCGACGTCCCCACCACATTGCGCTGGGTGTCGAAGCCAGACGCCCAGTACCACTGCGACCTCGTGTTCCTACCGCCCGAGTGGCGGCTGGAGGGCACACGGGTGAGCCTCGGCGACCCGGACGTCGTGTTCGGGCAAAAGCTGTCCGACCACCTGCCCGTCATCGTCGACGTGCCCCTCGAGGGCCACTACCGGCCACCCGCTGTGAGCCGCTTCGGGGCCGACGGCGAACTCGTCGAATACGGGGCGAAGTTCTACGCCGACGGCAAGGGTCTGCTCATCAGTAAGGCGGGAGGAGATTGGGTCACGGCCAGCGACCTCGCCACCCCACATGAGGGGGAACCACAATGAGCCGACTGACCGTGGAGCAGATGGTGCGCCAGTGTGCCCAGTCGATGACAGGGACCTTCTCCAAGCAGGAGATCACGTCGTGGTTCCGCCGGCACTAC
>JAUPKO010000895.1 GCA_030837395.1 Actinomycetota bacterium
CCCTGGCCCGCAACGGCTTCACGGCCTCGGCCGACCTCGGTTTCGTGAGCAACCTGGGCGCTCCTATGGCGGAACTGGCCGGGATCCCCGGGTGTCCGGTTCGGTTCGCGCTCTATCAGACAACCTACGATCCGCAGGTGCGAGACGCACTGGACTTCGGTGCTCTCTCGGGCATGATCCAACGAGTCGGGCACAAGATCTGGATGGACGGCAGCCCATCGATCGGCACGGCCTCGATCAGCGTCCCCTACCTGGATTCGCCGCGCGCCCGGATCGCCGGCATCCCCGTCGGCAAGGCCCCCGGGCTGGACGTCCTGAACTACACCCCCGACCAGTTCCTGACTCTGCTCGACCAGTTCGCCGACCAGGGCCTGCAAATCTCGACCCACATCAACGGTGACGCCGGCATCGATGTCGTTCTCGACGGCTACGAGCAGGCGCTGAGCCGCTTCGGCCTCACGGCGCGCGATCATCGTTGGCGGCTGGAGCACTTCTCGACGCCGTCGCGTGAGCAGTGCGCGCGCGCCGGCGAGCTCGGGGTGACCGCCTCGATGTCACCCTTCCAGGCGCTCTACTGGGGCGACCTCTACGACGGGGTGCTGTTCGAACCGTCCTTCGGCGCCCGGTGGCAGCCGTACCGAGATGCGTACGACGGTGGCGTCCGACCGACCTTCCACAACGACGGCTACCTCTCGCCTCCCCTGCCCTGGCTCAACATCCAGAATGCGGTGACCAGGCGCAGCGCGTCCGGTGCCGTCCACGACGCCGGTCAATCCCTCACCCTTGACGAGGCCATTGCCGCCCACACCAGCAACGCCGCGTGGCAGCAGAAGCGTGAGCACGAGATCGGATCGATCGAGGTCGGCAAGTTGGCGGACTTCGTGCTGTTCAACACCGATCCGTACCAGGTCGATCCGACGACGTTGCAGGAAACCATGCAGGTGCGGGGCACCTGGGTCGGTGGACGCCGGATTGATCTGGATCAGTTCATGGCCTCGGTGAAGGGCGTGGCCATGCGACACGATGCGGCCCTGCATCGGGCGGCGTCGCCGCATCGCTGCTGAGGGTCCACTTCTTGGCCGGGGGAAGGTGAGTCCCAAGCCCACCTGAAGCCGTGACGACGGGGGATTGGTGCACACGAAGTTGCACGCGCCGATATACGATGCCGCAAAACCCCGTCTGACCTGCACAAACTCTGGTGGGCGATACTGGGTTCGAACCAGTGACCCCTTCGGTGTGAACGAAGTGCGCTACCACTGCGCTAATCGCCCGAGCGCTACGTACCATATCGCACGGGGATCGGCGGCACAGCAGGCACCCGAAACACGGCGGGCAGCCGAGGGGGTGAGGGCAACTGGAGTGGGCTCGACGTCCAATCGGGTCTAGTCTCGAAGGGACGACGCCTTTGGCGGTGAAGTGATGGACCCACATTCGGATGCGGAGCACGACCTCACAGCCGTCACCATGGGCGCTTTCGATCTCACTTACGTCCTGCGACTGACACCCGTCGAGGCACTCGAGCAGTGCTCCGGACCGGCCACCTGCGACGGCGGACAACTGCCCGCCAATCCGAAGCTGGGTGACCTCATGCGTGCCGTTGGAATGGAACGCCCGCCAGGTCTGCTCGCGTTGCTGCCGGGCACCCCCGCGGCATCGGAAGGGGAGTTCCGCACCACGGGGCAGGCATGGAACGGCGCAGGCCTCGTCCTGGCGCACCGCTACCGGTTACGCACCCGGCCCGACGGTTCGACGGCCTTGATCGGCGCCGCACGCGACGTGACCGCAGAAGTCGCGGAGCGCGAACGACTCGTCGCCTCGGAGCGCCGCTACCGACTGCTCGCCGAGCACTCTGCCGATTTCGCAATGCAGACCAACCCAGACCGGGTGATCGAATATGTGAGTTCTTCAGTGACCGAGTCCCTGGGCTGGGCGCCCTCGGACCTGCTCGGGCAGTTGATCTCGGACTACATCCACCCGGACGACCGCGCCCACGCGGCCGCCCTGTCCCTGCAACTCAACGACGGCAAGCCGGTGTTCCTGCGCACCAGGTTCCGCCATGCCGACGGCGCATACCGCTGGATGGCCCAGCAGGTGCGCCCTGTGCGCGATGACGACGGCACGGTGCTCTCCAGGATCGGTGTCTGGCGCGATGTCACCGCCGAAGTGGAGGCCACCGAGGCCCTCGCCGCCTCGGAACGCCGATTTCGGCTTGCCATGCGATCGGCTCCCACCGGCATCGCCGTGCTCGACCCCCATCGGCGCTTCGTCGCAGTCAACCCTGCGCTGTGCCAACTGCTGGGCCGGGAGGAGCAGTGGCTGCTCGCCCACTCCGTGTTCGACATCGTGCAACCGGACGCCGAGGTGTCCGATCCCGCTCTGCATGCGCGCGTGACCATAGCGCTCGGCGAGTCTGCCAGCGCCGAGCTCAGTTGCCGGCGGCCCGACGGAACCACCGTGTGGGTGCAGCAGGCTGTGGGTGCGCTCACCGACTCCGAGGGCACCCTGACCGGCTACGTGTCGCACTTCGTCGACGTCACCGAGGCCCGCCTCGCCCGGGAACGACTCAGCTACTTGGCCTGGCACGACGACCTCACCGGGGCCCTGCGTCCCGCGGCCCTGCTAGCGGGCCTCGAGCCGCTGCTCCACGCCGGTATCGGCGAGCAGCGCCCCGCCGCTCTGTTCGTGGATGTCGACGGCCTCAAGCAGATCAACGACACCATGGGGCACGAGGCAGGCGACAGCATCATTCAAGAGGCCGCCCGGCGCATCACCACCGCCGTGCGCGGCACGGACCTGGTGGGCCGCATCGGCGGTGACGAGTTCGTCGTCGTGTTGCCGGCAGTGCGCGGCGGTGAGGACGCCATGCGTGTGGCCGACAAGATCCAGGACGGCTTCGTCGAGCCGCTCGACATCGCAGACACGCCAATCCGGATCACCGTGAGCATCGGGGTGAGTCTGGCCGAGCCCGGTGAAAACGGCGAAAGTCTGCTGCACCGGGCCGATGTCGCGCTGTACCGAAGCAAGCGCGAAGGCCGCTCGCGCAGCAGTCTGTTCGACGAGAGCCTCGACGGGACCAGCAGCGCCGCACGTGTCGGGTGACGCTGCACCGGGTTAGGCTCGTGCCGTGAGCGTGCAACGGGTGATGGGGATCGAGACCGAGTACGGCATCACGGTGCCCGGCCACCCACACATGAACGCGATGGTGCTCTCGACGCACGTTGTCAACGCCTATGCCTCGCAGCAGGGCCTGACCGGCCAACGGCGCACTCGCTGGGACTTCCAGGAGGAATCCCCGCTGCGCGACGCCCGCGGCTTCGACCTGTCCCGTGCGGATGCGGACCCCACCCAGTTGACCGATGACGACATCGGCCTGGCCAATGTGATTCTGGTCAACGGTGCCCGGCTCTATGTCGACCACGCCCACCCCGAGTACTCCTCGCCGGAGGTGACCAGCCCCAGCCAGGCCGTGCTCTACGACCGCGCTGGTGAGGTAGTGATGGCGCGCGCCGCCCGGCTCGCCTCGGCGATCCCCGCCGTGGGCAACGTGCAACTCTACAAGAACAACACCGACAACAAGGGCGCCTCCTACGGCACCCACGAGAACTACCTGA
>JAUPKO010000099.1 GCA_030837395.1 Actinomycetota bacterium
ACGCCTTCGGACACCTGACGGCTCGACTGACGCAGCTCGCGCAGCGTGCCTCCGCGACTCAGTCAATACGCGTTCGGAAAGTGAGGCACAACCGAGCACGGGACTCAGGCATAGAGCGCAAATTCTGCCAAACTCGATGTCGGTCCGGATCGCCCTGGAGTTGGACAGCTTGTCCGCGGCATTGACCATCACGATGTCCGCATCGGCCTCCGCCAAGTCATTCCGGTGCGCCGCCTTCCGCACACGCCACGGGGCCCTCTCGTCGGCGCTGTGGTGAGTGATTCGGAGCAGCCTCTGACGATGTGGGCGACACGAGTGTTGAGTATCGACTCGATCTCAACCAGCAACTGCTCGCCGCCGCAATCCTTGAGGAGGGTCGGAATTCAATCCTCTCGCTGCGGAACAGTGTTCCGAGATCGGTGAAAATGGGCGGTGCAGGTGCGGGTGAGTTGCACCATGGAGGGAAGCCCCCTTCCTCGATGGTGCCCGCATGGCAATCGAAGTGTGGACGGCGCGCGTTGCCGCTCAGGCCACCGATAGGGCCTGGCGAGTCTGCTGGATAGCTTCCCAGCAGCGACGTAGCCGGAAACGGCAGGAGGCAGTCCAACTCGGGGAGCCCCATACGGCGGAACCCACGCTAGATTGTGGCTAGCCACGCCGAGAACGGGGAGAATCTGAATGCTGCAATGTACTCGTAGTCGAGACCGGTCCCGCGTCGCGTTGGTGACGGCCGCGTTGGTGTCGGCCGCATCAGTCTTCGTCGGCCTTGCGTCGACACCTGCCTTCGCGAGCGGATCGCCGAGTGCTCAATCGGCAAGTTGGCGTATCGCCGCTGATCGCGACACGCGGCGCATCGGTATCGAAGACGTCCAACCGCTGTTCTATAAGGAACTCAGCAACGTCTTCCCGCTATGGAACGACCTCTTCTCCGCAACAAGCCTCCCGGCCGCGCAATCCGCGGCCAAGCGGCTGGACGCGGAACTGGCCCGAACGGTTCGAGCCTTGGGCGCGGTTGCGTGGCCGGCAGCCGTTCGCCGCTCCATCGGGGATTGGACCGACCTCGCCCAGGCTAATCGGCGTGACTTGGAGAAAGTCGCAACTGCCTCTGACTTCTCCGTGGCCGACAGCATCGTCGACGGTCCGATCACCGCCAGGCTTAGTCGTCAGGAGCCAGCGGTCTTCAAGGACCTTCGGAGGGTTGCCACACGAGTAGTCCTTGGTCCGACAGTCATCTACGTCGAGGACTGCACGACCAATGGCGGCAGCGGCTCGCCGAGCGCCAGAGTGCGGATCGTGAATCGCTCGTCGAATCCGATTGCTCGCACAGTAAGCGTCGGGTGGTACGACGAGAATGGAGGTCTCCTGGCGGCGGGGTCTGCCAAGCGGGTCGTACCTGGCCAAAGGAGTGCAGCCATGCGTGTGGGGGCGTCAGGTGCTGCGCCCTACTTCTACTGCCAGATTCGCTCTGTATCGTAAGTCAGCGCAAGGACCGGCTTGCGGGTCGAGCGCATCCATTGTGTGGTGGCAAGCGTTCTGCCATTCCCTTCCTGCCACGTGGATTGACATGGCAGGAAGTGCTCCCTTCCGGCCGTGAAGGCAAGAGTGGTGACGCTGGCATTCGCGGAGATGACCTGATTCTGTTCATCGCAAATGCACTCCTGCACTGGATCCGTCATCGGACGGGCTATCGGCCCCGTGTGCCACCTGCTGATCTCCACGTGGTGGTGGGCCAGGTGCACGCACATTCCTTGCTCGTGGGGACTTCTGGGTCTACGAACTCGGCACAGGGGCAGTCCCTACTTCCGCCACCGACCGCACCGTGCCTGTGGCCTGGAGAACTGCCGGTGGGGACCAGTCCACCGGCAGTTCGGCCTTGAGCCCCGGGCAGGTCATCCGCGCTTCCGGGCAAGGGCGTGAGACTTCGCGTCGAAATCCGGGGCCGTGAGCGCTCCCGTCTCGCGCAGGGCGATCAACCGGCACATTAGCGCCGCGCCATGCTCCTCCCCTGAGGTGCCGAAGGTTGACGGCCAGAGATTCCTACGAGGCGGGGACGTGCCCCGCGTGGGTGTTCCGTTGCGGCTGGTTTCGGCCGATCCACATCGAGTCCACAAGCCATAGAAGTACCCGCAGGATCAGCTGAACGAAGGCGGCGACACCCACGATGGGGACGCTTGCGACCCCCGAGCGCAGATGGAAGCGCTGCGCCCCCAACGGGCCCAGGAACACCGACAGAAGCCAGGCACGATGCGGAACTCGGCCACCGCCGCGTCGGCATCCTGCCTGCTTCGAGTCCGGTGGGCAACGGCCACGATCACACGATCTGAGGCAGTCGCGGCACCGCCGCCTCCCGTGGCTACCGCACCCCCGACCCGGTGCGGTCCGACCTCCCTAGCCGACCGGACAGGGCACGTCCCGGTACGTCGTGTGCAGTCCGTCGAGGTCGCCCAGCCCGATGGTGGCCGCGCTACCCATGATGGATGCCCGGTCGTCGACATGGTTGAAGCCCATGGCGTGCATCACCTCGTGCAGGACCAGCACGCCGTGTCCGTAACCTCGCCATCCATCCGGTGTCGTGACCATGCCGAAGCCGCGCCAATCGTCCATGACCCACCGGTGGTCGATGTCGAACCAGATCTCGCCTCCACCGCCCAGGACGGCGGCCCCCGTCTCCTTCCAGGCGAACGTCAGGTCGGCCGCCGCGGGAACGGTGGTCTCTGCGAACGACAGGTTCGTCTCAATGGCGAACATCGCCAGCTCGCCCGGGATGTCCTGGACGATTTGCCGGCCGCGTGCTGGCTGATTGGCCCGGACCACGTACCACTCCACGTTCTGGCAGGCGTGGTACCAGGCGCCCCGGTCCAGCACACTCCACCCGGCGGGCTGGACCCAACCGGCCGGAGGGGTCCAGCGGACGGGCGGCGGAGTGATGGTGATGCGCCTCTGGACCTTCGTGGTGCCGACGATGGCGGTACTCGTGTGGGTACCGGGCGCGCAGCAGTCGTTGCCCATCTCGATGGTGCAGTTCTGCGGGTTCGCAATGGCCGAGCTGAACTTGCACCGGCCGTGGCGCTTGTCGGTGCCTGGTCCGTCGCCAAAGTTGAACCTGACCTGCGTCCGGGATTCGACTCCCGAGAAGACCACCAGCGCGGTTCCCTGCACCTGCTTGTCCACGCGCAGAACGTCCGGTGCAGCGATGCTCACCGTCGCAGCTGTTCCTGCCCTCGGCTCCGCACCCGTAGCCGCTGATGCCCCGGCGGCCATCAACCCCAATGACGTGGCCGCTGTCGCTGCCATCGTTCCTCGCGACACGACCGCCAGTCCGCTGTCCATCATCCCCGTCCCCTCATCTACGTGCTCGCAATTGCACCGTAGGCGGACCGCTCTGGATGCGGAATGAATACCACTCGCCATGGTGGCAGTGTCAACGGGTGCTGCAGTGCCCGGCAGGGGGCGCGTCTCGTGCCGCTCAGGGCGCTGGGCCAGCACCGCCTCCGAGTGGGCGCGGGCTGACCTTGGGCGTACCCGTTGCAAGGTCCCAGCGCGAGGCATGTGTCACATGCGTCGGCCGCTCCCCCGGACCCTCGGGATCGTGGCATACCATTGATTGTGAACCCGCCACGCACACTGCTTCGCCACGTAGGCGCCCAGTAGAACCCGCGCCCAGCGCCCAGAGTCCAGCTCTGTCTCCGCCACGACTAGCCCGTCGCCATGAGCAGGGGCATCACGCTGCACTCGCGCCAGGATTCCACGCCGATCACGCCGCCGCAGTCGCCTCAGCTCACGGACTGGGCGATTCCGGAGACCGCCTCAGCCAGTGGGATGGTGAGTACCGCTGGCGCCTCCCGGTCCCGCAGCACCTCGAGGATCGACTCGTAGTACCAGGCGAGCCGATCGGGTTCTGCGTTGAACCGCGCGAGCGTCTGGACTCCGTCGCGCTGGATGTCGGTCCAGATGGCCCGGGCATTGTGCAGTTTGTCGGCAGCCGTCACCAGGATGACGCTGTCGTCAGCGGTCGCCAGGTGCCCTAGGTGGGTCTCCTTGCGCTGCCGCCAGGGCAGTTTGTCGTCCGGGTTCTCGGTGATCGAGTCGGAGCACCCGCAAACGATGCCGGCGACGCGGGCACCGAACCTGGCCTCGATGTCGGCCAGCCG
>JAUPKO010000896.1 GCA_030837395.1 Actinomycetota bacterium
CCTCCTGGGTGGTGCGCTCGAGGTACTTGCGGCTGACGTACCAGTCCCGCAGCCGCCGACGCACCGCCTGGCGGGTGATGAAGTCCTCGAACTCGTGCTCGGTCAGGTCGTTCGCGCTGCGCCACCCGGCGACGTCCTCCGGCGTGCGCAGGCGGCGGTCGGCACAGAAGCGCACCCGCTCGGCATCGACCTCCTCCGGGCTCACGTCCACCTGCAGCAACTCGCCGAGCACGTCGACCAGGGCGCCGTGCAGCGCGTTCTCGTTGACCTCGCGGAAGTCGCCCAGGTGCAGCGCGGCGTACGAGCTCACGTCCGACAACGGCACCTGCACGCCGTTGCGGTCGACGCGCCGGTCGCGGTGGTAGAGCGCTTCGAACGGGTGCGACCTGGTGACGGTGTGAGCCGGCGGCGGCGTGACACCGTTGTCGCGGATGTGGCTGAGCAGGGCGATCGCGTCCTCGCGTTTCTGGTCGATCGCCCCGGACCGCAGGAACGTGCGCAGCGCCGACACGGCCGCCGGGTCCACGCCGGCTTCGGTGGCATCGTCGAGCAGTTGCGGGTAGGACCGTTCGGGGTAGAAGCGCGCTTTGGCCAAGCCGACCAGGGTGTCGTGCGTGGCGGCGTCGATCACCCCGGTGTCGCGAGCGGCGGCGAGCGTGGCGCGGATGTTGACCATGGCGTCGCTGAGGGAGCGGAAGCCCCACTCGGACGTCGCGTGCACCACAGCGACCTCGTCATCGTCGGTGAGCTCGCCGCTGCGGTAGCCCTCGAAGATCAGCCCTACACCGACGGCTCCGAAGGCGGCTGTCTCAGCCACCCGCAGTGCGCCCATGCTGCTGGCGCCGTACACCGCGACGCCGCGCTCCAAGGCGTAGAGGATCTCCTTGTGCCACACCGAGAGTGCCTGGGTGAAGACCCCGTCGATCAGCAGGATCGCCTCGGGCCGGGCTTGGTCGACGATGCTCAGGATGTCCGACTGCGCAGCCGGCGGCAGGTAGGTGGCGTCGGGCAGGATCGCTTGGGCGTCCGCGACTGGCATGGTCGGGCCGAGGTACACAACGATGGTCATGGCTAGCTTCCTACTCTGGTGGTCACGTGGTCGGTGGTGGCCCGGGCGGCGGTGGCGGCTGGTACCGCGGTGGGGGCATGCTGGGCGGCCCAGCGGCGGGCGCGGCGGCCCGCGGTGAAGTCCTCGAGCATGTAGCCCTCCAGGCCCGGCACGACCACCCGGAACACGTCGACGCCGATGTCGGGATGGGTCAGATCCACGGTCAGCACGCGCTCCACGCCGATGCCGCGCAACTTCTCGACCAGGCGTCGGCCATCGGCCTCGAACGTCGCCCCGGACTCGTCGGGGTAGTCCCGCAAGTCGACCGTCAGCGGCAGCCCCAGCAGGATCCGGTGGGCATCGGCGAACACCCCGTGGAACCGGCGGTGGTGGCGGAACGAGTCATCCCGGGAGCCGGCGATGAACACCAACCGACCCTGCGCGGCCTCACAGATGGCGCGGATCACGGCGACTTCGGGGTCCAGGTGGGTGCCGTAGCCGTGGTAGACGCCCATCGTCGAGTTGCGCAGGTCGCACAGGTAGGCGCAAAACGTGGGGACCTCGGTGTCGACCGTGCAGTCGATGACCACGACCTCGAGGCCGGCGTGATGGATCCGCTCCACTAGGTAGGCGATGTCCGGGCTGCTGGCGGTGTCCAGGTCGACCCGTCGCATAGGTGCGCCGGACTCCCAGGACACCTTGGTGCAGGTCGTTGCGTCGCGTTCGATCACCTCGTACAGCGCTCCGATGAGGGCCTCGGATTTGGTGTTGCCCGAGTTCAGGCCGTTGGAGGAGAAGTGGAACGGCAGCACCGACGAGCGCGTGTGCCGGTGGCGTTCGAGCGCGACCATCACGCTCGGCACCGCGATCGCCTCGCCGCCGAGCAGGTCGTCGGCCCAGATCCACGTCTCGGGCAGGTTCGGGGAGAACAGGGAGTTGCGCGACAGCGGCAGGTCCGCGGCGTCGATCCGACCGGCCTCGGGGAGTTCGGCATAACTGCTGGTGAACCGGGGCAGCGGGGTGCGCTCGCCGGCGTGCCGCTCGAAGCATTCCATGGCGGCCGACGCCATCGCGGCGGTGCGCGTGAAGCCTTTGCCGCCATCGACCGACAGGTAGCCGCTCTGCGGACGTACCGACAACACCACCGGGATGCCCAGCGAGTCCAGGCCGGTGATGTCGGCCAGCCGGGTCAAGCCGATGGCGGGGTAGAGCGGTTCGATGCGTTCGAGCGTGCGTTCGGGCGAGACCGCCCGTTGGGCGTCTGCGCGGATGCCCTTGGGCGTGGCGTCGGTGGCGAGGACTCCGGCGGCGGTCACCGGACCACCGCCATGCTCGCGGCGTGGGCCTGCGCCCGCGGACCGGGCCGGTAGAAGTCGAACACGTACCCCTCCAGGCCCGGCACGATCACCCGGACCACCGGGATGTCGAGCTCGGGATTGGTCAGGTCGACGACGATCACCGACTCCAAGCCGGCCTCGAGCAGCCGCTGCACGACGATCGTGATGTCGGCGTCGAACGAGTCGGTCGCGGCACCGACGTGGCGGTTGGCATCGGCGGTGGCCGGGACGGCGTCGAAGTCGCGGCGCCGGTTGTCGCCCAGGAAGCGGTTCATGCGTTGGTCGCGGCCAAAGTAGTCGTCCCGCGAGCCGGCGATCAGCAGCAGCCGAGCCTGCGCGGCCTCGGTCAAGGCGCGGACCATCGCGATCGCCGGGTCGAGGTGGGCGCCGTAGCCGCGGTACAGGCCCATGGAGGCATCGATCCGGTCGGCGACGACGGCCATGTACGTGGGCACGGCGGTGTCGACGGTGCAGTCGAACAGATAGGCCGACACACCCGCCGCGTCGAACTGGTCGATCAGGGAGCGCACCAGCGGGTCGGTGACGGAGTCCAGGTCGACACGTGCCGACATTCCCCCATCGGCCGCCCGGGCACACGCGATGGCATCGCGCTCGACCACCTCGTACAGCGCCGCGGCCACGGACTCCAACAGGTGGTTGCCGCCGGCGAGGCCGTTCGAGCCGGCAGCGAAGGGCATCCAGCGCCGGGTCGGCCGATGATCGGTGTTGCCCATCGAGACACACGCGTACGGCACGGCGGTGCGGCGTTGGGCGACGATGTCCCAGCCCCACACCCAGGGCTCGGCACGGTGTGGGTCGAACAGGGCGTTGCGGGTGATGGGCAGCAACTCGGCGGGCATGGTCAGTCCCTGCTGGTGCAACTCATGGTGCGAGGTGTGCTCGACGTCGAGCAGGAGGTTCTCGGCGTGCCAGATCTCGACCGCTTCCATGCCGGCCGACACGGTGGCGGCCAAAGTGGTGAAGCCCTTACCGCCGGACACCGCGAGGGTCGGGGCGTTGGGGCGGTGGCCGACGACGGTGGGGATGCCGATGCGGTCCAGGCCGGTGATGTCGGCCAACCGGGTGAGGCCGACCACCGGGGCGACGCGATTGATGCGTTCGAGGGTCCGCTCCGGCGGGGCGGTGCGGTGGGTGCCGTGGTAGAAACCTTTGGGCGCCGCGTGGGCCACCCCGTCGATCACAACTGCCGTGCTCATACGAATGTCACCCTGATCTGGCCGGATGTGGCCATCGTCGGTGGGGATTGGTGGGGGGTGAGTGGTGCTGGGTGCAGTGATGGTGCCCCCGCTGCCGGACGCCCGTTGAGCGTCCGGCAGCGGGTGTGAACCGTGATGGCTCAGGTGGCCACCGCGGCGGAGGCCGAAGCGGTCACCGTCGTGGTCGTGGTCGTGGTGGTGATGGTGTCGCCGCCACCGGCCACGGTCTCGAGCTCGGCGTCGTCGACCTCTTCGACGACCTCGGGCAGGAAGTTCGACGCGTTCGCGGCCACGTCGGCCGGGGTCACATCGGCGAAGCCGAGGGAGTCGAGGATCTCGGCGCGACCGGCGTCGTCGGCGGCCGCAAGGCGGTCGCGCAGGGAGCCGTCGGAGGCGATGGTCTTGATCAATTCGGTAACGCGGGCGGAATCTGCCATGGGTGGTCCTTCCATCAACGGGTGTCATCGGCCAGACGGGTGCCTCGCCGACGTGCGCCAACGGCACCGCGGTGGTGCTGGTGGCGCAGAACGGGTGACCGGTAGCGGCGTGCGTCCAGGTCCCTCTCGGGCTGTTCCCAGCTTATTATCGGTCACTGTCCGAAATAACTCCAGCACCGATCGCCGCGCGAGGGAAGAGTCAACTTCCGTCGCAATCCGTTGGCGGCCGATCGTCGGTACATCGCCGCTCGGCCCCGTGCGAACGACTGTGGTCCTAGGGTGCGCGGTCAATCTAGCGGCTTCCGCGGACTGTGGCCAGGGTCACCGCATGGGCCCTCGACCCGCAGGGAGCAGGCTAGGGTGGGCCGATCGCCACGGCCGGAGCAGGGGAGGTGGCATGCCGAAGATCGTGGACCACGAGGCGCGCCGACGCGAGATCGTCGAGGCCATGTGGCGCATCGTGCAACGGGAGGGATTCGCCGCCGTCTCGGTGCGCTCGGTGGCGGCGGAGGCGGGGCTGTCGAAGGCCAGCATCAGCCACTATTTCGCCAAAC
>JAUPKO010000100.1 GCA_030837395.1 Actinomycetota bacterium
TACCCTGGACATGCGCAACGCCGTAACCCCTTCTTCGCTTTGAACCTTGAATCAGTCCAAAACGTAAGCAGGACACGGCGTTGCGCCCAAAACCCCAGCTCAGCGAACCCACTACAACGTCACAAGAGCCTCAATCTCTCGGTCGTAGAAAAAGCTTGGTTGAGCAAGCACCGCCTCGAAAGCGGGGGTGAGGCTCACAAGAGATGCAAGGGCCACGCGCATGCGTACGAGGTTCGCCAATTCATTCAAGTCATCGCCAGCCGTTGATCCCAATTGGGCCTGATTCTGAAGGGCCCAAGTTGGGGCGTCTGAGAAGTATCCGACGAGCAGCGGTAGGGACTGCTTAATGACTGTTTCCCGGTCGGCCGAACTGAATTGTCCTGCCCGAGAGTCAGATTCGTCGTCCACAGCAATCGGGAGATTGATCATCTCGTTCGACTTCAGGAGAACTGGGTGTTCTGCGCGTCAAGCAACTGCGTTAGTGCCCGCTTCGTGTGCACCAAGGCCTTCAGGTCGCTCTGACCCAGCCGAGCCCCTATTGCTTCGATCTGATCGCGGAGTAGACCGCTCATTTGCGGAATGACCCTGTCTGCCAACGCGAGGTCTAGGCCGTTGAGAAGCGGAGCTTCTCCCTTCCCGAAACGAAGACGCAATTGCCGCATCACGTCGACTATCTGTGCAGTACCGATCGGCCACCCCGGCCGTTGATTGCCCGGGTCCGGATACCTGATGAACTCGACAAATGAACGCAGCAGCGGGACAACTTCCTGCAGTTGAGCACTCCCTTCGAATACCTCAGCTGCAGCGGTCACCGCCGCGTCGTCGCCCGGATTAATCCCGCCATACGTAGCGGCATACCAAGCCCCCGCCTGTAAAGCGGCACTCTTGATTTCACTTGAGAGTTGGGGCTGATCCGGTACGCCAACGTAAATGAATTGGAAGCGCCGCGTAAGACCTTGCGAGAAGCTGAAAACATAGGCTGTGTCAACGGAATTCATGGTCCCAATCAGCCTGAAGCGCTTGGGCAACCATACGATTTGGCGCTCGGGCACGTCTCCGAACCAGAGACGGATTTGTTGTTCCCCTCCACCGAGTGCGGTATAGAGACCTCCGATCGCTTTATCAATTTCCGCACGGGAAAACTCGTCGAGGATCAACCAATGCCCCTGGTGGGGCTCCGAATTCGGGTCGTCGGCGTGCCGCGCAATGACATCAGCGCACTCGACTGCGGCGCGGCTGACGTGGCCTAACCAGGGCGTCAGGACCTCGGAGGCCATGTCACCGGTACCGACAACCTTCGGACTGAGTCCGCCGATCACGTCGTATGAACTCCACTCGGCCGTTGCGGTCTCGACTGTGGCTGTGCAGTCAAATGCGTCGGCCAAGATTCCAGCAAGGGTCGTCTTGCCAGTACCCGGCGGTCCGGTTAGCACAATGTGTCCACTGAGCGCAGCGACCACGATTCGCTCGACGAGTGTGTCCTCGTCTGGGAACAAGAGCCGCTGAGCCGCGATGCCGGATTTCACCCGGGCCGTCAACGCCGCTATGTCGGCGCTCTCGAGCGGCACTCCTGCCCACACCCGCGCCGCTGCATAGTCTTCCGAGTGGTCGAGCAAGGTAATCTTCCCGGCTGCGGTGGCTGCGGATAACGTTGTCATCGGGACCCCCAGGCGATGTCGAACCGGCTAGCGTCTCGTACGACACCGTGCCGCTGGCAATGAACGTCGAGATATGGGCGGTTGGAGCCACCCGCTGTCAGTTGATGGTCGGTTTCTATCGAACGGATTCTCCAGACGGAGTCGTCAAGCAAAACGTCTGCCCTCCGAAATACGATGCAGTCGTCGTTGCGCAGCGCGAGGTACCGCCAATCGCTCCGGGGGTCCAAGCGGATTGTTAGATCGTCACCGTCAACCGTGTAGTCCGTCGGCTCCGCGCGGATAAAGCGCCTTTCTTCTTGGTGCAGTAGCCACGCGAAGTAATTCTCGATCTGATCCGTCTTAAAGGCGCAAGTCGGACCGTCCTTGCGCATCTCCTGCGCCCAACCGTGATTCTTCGCGGCTTCCAGCACCGTTCTCGTGAAGTGCACCGAGGAGGACCTCCCGCACGCTCTTTTGATCCAGACGTTAAACCCGCCGAAAACTTCGTAGCCCTCATGCCAACCGAGGCCCATGACCAAGTAACCCGGGGGACTGACCAAATCCCCGTCGTGTCCCCTCGTCGTCTGAACGCGAAAGTCGTTTTTGGTTCGTCCCTTCCCTTCCCCGGTGATCCTCCATGCGTAGACAATCAACTGGCGACTGATGCGCCCTCTACGAACCACTAGTCGACTGGGGTTGGGCCCGGAACCGTAAGCGGAATCCAACACAATCCGCCATCCCGCTTCGCTTAGGGCGATCCTGATCTGCTGGTGTGGCACGGAGAGCACCATCAGAATCCTCCCGGGGGCTGGTCGATCCCTAACTTAGCCGGGCATCTGCGGGGTGAGTGGGCCATTCGTTGTCGAGGCACTGAGTGCCGGCGTAGGGGACGCACCATTCCAACTCCCCTCCGGCTGCGCGATACCGCCGTGGGCGGCTGCACCCCACAAAACACAAAGGTCACGACCTCTTTCGAGTTCGTGACCTCAGCGCTCGCAGTTCGTGGAACTGCTCATTGTGGGCGAAGGGGGACTTGAACCCCCACGTCCCGAAGGACACTGGCACCTGAAGCCAGCGCGTCTGCCATTCCGCCACTCGCCCGGGAAGACCGGGGCAGCGTATCACGGTCTGCACCGCCGCCCCCAACCCGCGAGGGCCGCAAACACATTCCATTGCACCCCGGTCGAATAGGGATTGAACTGCGGCGATGCAAGTCAGGGGGTTGCGGTGCAGCGCTTTTGGGCAGGGCTGCCGATACCATAGGGGCGGAAAAGCCCGGCACCGCGACCAGATCTGCGCGGAGCCACGGCCGACGCGAATCGAGGGCAGGGCCGATGAGTAACCAGAAGGGACTAGTTCAACGCATCGA
>JAUPKO010000897.1 GCA_030837395.1 Actinomycetota bacterium
TCATAGGCGACCACCGAGTACCCGCACGAATGGAGCCGACGCGCCGAAGTGCTCCAGGCGTGCCTGTTCTGGCCGCCGCCGTGCAGGAGCAGCACGACGGGACGGTTGCCGTCGTAGTGGTAGTAGTCGGCGGCCAGGGTGATCCCGTCTCCGGTGCGTACCCGATGCTGCACGGCGGAGGTCACGACGCGTTGCCCATGGTGTTCACGATCGTGACGGTGCCCTGCGCGGCGCAAACGGCTTTGTCGCCGTTGGTGATGTCGATCCTCGCCACCCCGCTGCGCTTGCCCAGCGACACGATGTCGGCGACCGCGACACACACTCCGCTGGATACGGGTCTGAGTAAGTTCAGCTTGAACTCGGTGGTGGCGACCCATGATCCTGCCGGAATGACGGGATAGAACACCACCCCGAGGCAGTGGTCGACCATCGCGGACAAACACCCGCCGTGCAGGTTGCCGAACGGTGTCAGCAGATCGTCGCGGGTCTCCATCTCCGCCACCAGCCGACCGGCGGTCAGTTCGGTGTGCCGAAAGTTCAGAAACGTTGACAGTCCTCCGGCTGTGTTCGCCGTTTTCAGCAACTGCGTGGCGATCTGCTCATCGAACTGCGCATACTTCACGGTCACCATGGCGTGTCACGCCTCGCTTTCGTTGTCATCGGTTGACCGCCGTGAGCCGGCGAACCGCTCGAGCATGTCGCCGAACGCGCCGAGGTCGCCGTGTGCGGCGAAGTGCTTGACATCCACGGCGACAAACATCGCGGTGGCGGTGAAGCGCACGACACCGTCCTCTCCCGTTCCGGTTGCGCTGACATGCAGTGCTCGACCTTCGCGGTTGTCGACGCCGGCAACGATGCGGTGGGGTTGATGCAATGGCACCGGTTGGATGTAGGAGATAGCCAGATTGCGGGTGACTGCCGGGGTGCCCGCGATCCACAGGGTGAAGCCGAACAGGTCGTCGCAGGCGGCGGAGATAGCACCGCCGTGCGCGAGACCTGGTGCTCCGCCGTGCCTTTCGTCGAAGACCAGGTCGGTGTACACGTGTTGTCCAGATCGAAACACCGTCATCTGCAAGCCGTTGGGGTTGTCGGGGCCGCATCCCATGCACGTGGGGGTGTGCGGCGGCAACTGCTCTGGCTCAAGGGTTGGCGCCTCACTCACGCGGTGCTCGATTCTGTAGAGGTGTCGGTCTGCGATTCGGTGCTGGTCTCGGTCGACGGTCGGCGCCGTGGGGTTGTAGGCGGGCGGCCCGGCGCCCAGATCGCGAGGATGACCGCACTGATGGCCGTGATTGCCGAAAGCGCAAGGGCGGCTTGGCTATTGCCGTGTGCGAACGCTTCTTTGGCGATGTCAGCGAGATGCGCAGCAGAGGGACTGGACTGCTCGGAGATTGGCAGTGCTGCCGCCAGCGAGTCCGCGAATGCTTCGCGCGCGGGCGGCGGAACTGCGGGAAGCACGGGTTGGATGCGATTGGTGTATCCGGCGGCCAGCACGCTGCCGGCGATCGCCACACCGATGGCGGCACCGATCTCTCGGCTGGCATCGTTGACTGCGGCGGCCACGCCGTGTTTCTCCACCGGCGTCGCGGCAACGATCGCTGTGGTCGCTGGCGCGGTGACTAGACCCAGCCCGGCGCCCATGGCCAGCAGAGGCCATAGAAAATCGGGGTAAGTCGCATCAACACCGAGGCGGCTAACCAAGTAAAGGCCAACGGCGATGAGCAGCATGCCAGGGGCGGTAACCACGCGCAGGCCGTACCGCTCGGCCAGCATCGGCGCGATCAGCGAGATGACCACGATCGGAACGATCAGCGGCGTGAGGGCCAGCGCCGACTGCAATGGCCCGTAGCCGACCACGAGCTGGAGGTACTGCACCAATAGGAAGAAAGCCCCGAACATGACCAGAAACTGGAGGACCAGTGAGAGCGCGCCGCTGCCGAAGCCTCGGTCAGCGAAGAGTCGAAGGTCCAGCAGCGGGTACTCGCGTCGAAGTCCGACGAGTACGAACACTGCCAACCCGGCGATGCCGGCGGCGAATAGGGCCAGCACCCACCCGTCGGTCCACCCGCGCAGAGGTGCTTCGGTGACGGCTATGACGATGAAACCGATTGCCGCGGCGATGCACAGCGACCCGATGTAGTCCAGGGGTGGATGGGTTTCCTGGGCGGTCTTAGGCAGGGTGAGTGCGGCAGTCATCAATGCCAAACCGGCGACGGTGAGACCGACGAAGATGGATTTCCACGTCCATACCTCCAGCAGCGCCCCGGAGCACAAGACGCCGACGACGGCGCCCGATGCGGCGACACCCGCCCAGATCCCCACGGCGCGGCCGCGTTGATGCTCGGGGAATCCCGCGGTCAGCAGCGACAGCGTCGAGGGCATCACGAACGCAGCACCCAGCCCTGCGATGGCTCGCGCCGAAATCAGCCACCACGGATCTGCTACGAGCAGCGGAATGACCGACGCCGCGGAAAAGACGAGCAGTCCGAGAATCAGAACCAACCGGCGACCGTACCGGTCACCGACGGCGCCCGCAGGGAGGACCAAGCCCGCTAAGACCAGGGTGTAGCCGTCCACGACCCACGTCAATTGACTTTGCGTCGCGCCGGTTTGCTCTGCGATGTCGGGCAGCGAGGTGTACAGGGCCGCCATTGAGCCGATGACCAGTGCCACCGACAGGCACGACACCACAAGCGTCCATCTCTGGCCTCCCGTGAGTTTCCGGGCGGCCTGCATGGGATATGACGCATTGTCGATGTCGTCGAAGACGGGCACGGGCTAGACCGCAGTGGTCCACGTAATGGGCAGCGAGGTGTAGCCACGAATCGGCCCAGACCGCAGCCGCCGCGCGGAGTCCAGGTCGACCTCCCAGTCAGGCACCTTGTCCAGCAACGCATTCAGGGCGATTCGGGTCTCCATCCGCGCTAGCGACGCACCCAGACAGAAGTGAATGCCGCGACCGAAAGCCACTTGGTGCTCGCTGCGGCGCTCGATGTCGAAGACGTCCGGCTCGGGGAAAGCACGCTCGTCACGATTGGCCGACCCGAACAGCAGCAGTACCTTTTCGCCCTGGCGCATGGTCGTGCCGTGCAGAGTGACATCACGGGTCAGGGTTCGTGAAAGACCCTGAGCGGGTGAGTCGTAACGCAACAACTCCTCCACCGCCGGCCCCAACAGCGTTCGATCGGCGCCCAGGCACCGACGGATCTGCCGATGCTGGGCCAGCACGACCGCGGAGTTCCCCAGCAGATTCGTAGTGGTCTCATAGCCGGCGACGAGCAGCAGCGCGCAGAACCCAAGGACCTCCTCATCAGTCAGCACGACACCGTCGACGGCGGCGTTCGCCAACGCCGACATCAAATCCTCGCGAGGATTCTTGCGGCGGTCAGCGAGGAAGTCAGTGAAGTAGGCGTAGATCGCCGCGGCGGCGGCCAGAGCGTCGGAGGTTTGTCCGTGGTTGACGTCGACCTGCACCACCTGGCTCGACCACACTCGGAACTGATCACGA
>JAUPKO010000898.1 GCA_030837395.1 Actinomycetota bacterium
AAGTTGCCGGGGATGGGCGCGTGGTGATGGCCTTCCAGGCTCACCACTATTACCGCACTGCGATGTTCGTCAAGGAATTCGGCGAGGCCATGGGGTTGGCGGACGAGGTGGTCGTGCTCGAGGTGTTTGCGCCGGGGGAGGAGCCCATCCCCGGCGCGAGTGGCCAGACGATGGCCGCGGAGGTGCCGTTGCCCCCAGCCCAGGTGCTGTTCGAGCCGAGCTCGCCCGCAGTGCCGCAGCATCTGGTTGATCGCGCGCAGCCGGGAGACATCATCATGACCATCGGCCAAGGTGACGTTTCGCTGATGGCCCCGACCGTATTGGATCTGCTCGAGCTCCGGCAGGAGAATCGGTGACCGATTCCGCGGGCGGCGCGGACGTCGGTGGCGCCTCAGTGCTGACCGATGATGCGGTGGGCATCGCCGGGCTGCCGGAGTCTGCGCCGCCGCTGGGCACCCGGGCGGCTCGCCGCGAGGCCAAGCGGGGAGCGCGGCGGGAAGCTCGGCGTCGCACCCAGCGCAGCCGACGCGCCGTACGCCTGCGCAGACTCGCCGTCACTGGCGTCGCGGCTAGCCTGCTCGTGGGCGCCACGGGCGCCTGGTTGGCCTACGGTTCGCCGTTCCTGGACATCCGTGAGGTGCAGGTGGTCGGCGCTCCTGACTACTTGGCCGATCCCATCGAGCAGGCTGCCGGCGTGACGTTGGGTGGGCCGCTGGTCTCAGTCGATTTGCAGGTGATCGAAGATCGGGTGGGCCAGTTGATCGACGTCCAAGAGGTCACCGCCCAGCAGAAGTGGCCGCATACAGTAGTGGTGTCAGTCACCCCACGCACCACGGTGGCGGTGGTGCCGGCGGCGGGCGGCCAAGGTGTTGAGCTGATCGGTTCAGACGGCACCACGATGGGCGCGATCGATGCCGCTCCGGCGGGGTTGCCCGTGGTGAAGGCGGCAGGGGATGACCGGCGACGTGTGAGCCAGGCCCTCGCCGCTCTGGATCCGCAGGCGTTGGCGGCGGTGGAGTGGGGGCAGGTGCGCGAAGGCGAGATCGAGTTGCAGCTGCGCGATGACCGCGGCTTCGTACTCTGGGGTGGCGATGAGGACAACGCCACGAAAGGCAAGGCTCTGGCGGTGCTGCTGAGCTACGACGAAGACGCTCGTTGGTTCGACCTCACCCGGGCTGGCACTCCCACGACGCTTCTGGACCCGCCCGCAAACGCTCGCAAGCCACAAGCTTCAGCGAGTCCGACACCGACACCGTCGTCCGGTGGCGAGGCCCCAACCGCGAGCGCGGAGGAGTCGGAGGCGATCACCCCAGTGCCACAACCGCAGGTGGCGACCGGCGGCGGTGAGCAGGTCGCGGGCCTGGTGCCGCAGCCCGGCTAAACCTGCACCTCAGGTTTAGTTTCGGGGTATTTGTTGCCTCATGTGGCGGGTGGGGTTTGTCTTTACCAAACACTGAAGCGCGACTCGTCGGAGTGCCTTGCACCCGCCACATGGGCTGACTAGCGTTCTCCCTAGACCACCTTTGATGGACTCTAACCCTCTAGTAGTAGTTGAGGGTTGACGCTTTCAAGGGTGCCGCCCACGGTGTCAGGCGGGGTCAGGCGCATGTCAGGCGTGCGCGTAGGCTCTGCCCAGGTCACAACTCAACGCGTATCGCTGTGCCGCTTTGGCCCGGCATCCATTTCGGAAGGAACCCAGTAGTGGCGTCACCGCAGAACTACCTCGCCGTCATCAAGGTCGTCGGTATCGGCGGGGGCGGCGTCAACGCAGTCAACCGCATGATCGAGTCCGGGCTCAAGGGCGTGGAATTCATCGCCATCAACACTGATGCTCAGGCGCTGCTCATGAGCGACGCCGACGTCAAGTTGGACATCGGGCGCGAGTTGACCCGTGGGCTGGGCGCCGGAGCCGATCCGGAGATCGGCAAGAAGGCCGCCGAGGACCACTCGCAGGAGATCGAAGAGGTCCTCAAGGGTGCCGACATGGTGTTCGTGACCGCTGGCGAGGGCGGCGGCACCGGCACCGGCGGCGCCCCAGTAGTTGCGAAGATTGCCAAGGGCATGGGCGCCCTCACGATCGGCGTGGTGACGCGCCCGTTCATGTTCGAGGGCCGCCGGCGCGGCACCCAAGCCGAGAGCGGCATCGACGGTCTGCGTTCCGAGGTCGACACGCTCATCGTGATCCCCAACGATCGCCTGCTGATGCTCTCGGACCGCAAGATCAGCGTCATTGATGCGTTCAAGCAAGCAGACCAGGTGCTGTTCCAGGGCGTCTCGGGCATCACTGATCTGATCACCACTCCTGGGCTGATCAACCTGGACTTCGCCGACGTGAAGTCGGTGATGCACAGTGCCGGTTCTGCTTTGATGGGCATTGGTTCGGCCCGTGGCGAGAACCGTGCCATCGCGGCTGCGGAGGAGGCCATCTCCTCGCCGCTTCTCGAAGCCAGCATCGAAGGCGCCCACGGTGTGCTGCTGAGCATCTCCGGTGGTAGCGACCTCGGACTGTTCGAGATCAACGAGGCCGCGAAGCTCGTGGCGGACTCCGCGCACCCCGAAGCCAACATCATCTTCGGCGCGGTGATCGATGACACGCTCGGCGACGAGGTCCGGATCACCGTGATCGCCGCCGGGTTCGACGGTGGGCAGCCACTGCCCCGCAAGGCGACTGCGGCTGCTGGCGGTGCGCGCGGTGCCACCGCCGGGGCCAACGCGGGCTCGGCGGCGGCCGCAGCCGCTGCCAAGGCAGCAGCGCGACCCAGGCCGACCACCGACGCCCCGGTGCGCGACGTCAAGTTCGACAGCGACTCGACCGACGACCTCGACGTACCCGACTTCCTCAAGTAGGCGGTCGCCGGTGACGTACTGGTCCGGCCGGGTGGGGCCGACCACCGCAGGTGGTGCTGCCGCAGGACGGGCTGCCCACTGGATCATGACCTCGCGCCATGGCGGTGTCAGCGCCGAACCGTTCGACGACTGGAACCTCGCCGCTCATGTGGGTGACGAGGCCGCGGCGGTGCA
>JAUPKO010000899.1 GCA_030837395.1 Actinomycetota bacterium
CTTCGCTGTGTACGCCGAGAGTGCCGGCATCGACATCGGCAGGGTGATCGACGCCTGCAACTCCCAGCCGTACAGCCACATCCACCGACCCGGCGTTGCCGTGGGCGGACACTGCATCCCCGTGTACCCGCACCTGTACCTCAGCAACGATCCGGCCGCGGTTCTCGTGCGCACGGCTCGCGACGTCAACTCCGCGATGCCTGCGCATGTCGTGGAACGGCTGTCCGGCGCCCTGTCCGGACTGCAGGGGCGGAGGGTCGTGATCCTCGGGGCGGCCTATCGCGGCGGCGTGAAGGAGACGGCGTTCTCGGGGGTCTTCCCGCTGGTCGAGGCGGTCTCCTCGCGTGGGGGGCTCCCTGTCGTACACGACCCGATGTACTCGGATGCCGAGCTCGAGCAGGTGGGCCTCGTGCCGTTCCACTCGGGCGATCCGGCTGACGGCGCGATCCTGCAGGCCGACCATGCCGAGTACGCCTCATGGGGCCCCTCCGACATCGTGGGGATTCGGTGCCTCGTCGACGGCCGGGGCGTGACCACCGACTCCCAGTGGCCCGGCGTGGAGCACCTGGTGATCGGACGATCGGCGTGAAGAGCCTCGTCATCGTCGGAGCCGGCGGCTTCGGCCGGGAGACCCTTGACGTCCTGCGGGCGATGGACCCCCATGAGACCGAGTTCGCCTTCGCGGGCTTCGTGGCGCAGGACGAGCCCGACGCCGGCGTGATGGCCCGCATCGACGCGGCGTGGCTCGGCTCGGATGAGGACTTCCTCAGGGCACCGAGCGCCAGCCACTACGTCATCGCCATCGCCGCACCCGGCCTCCGCGAGCGGCTCGCCCGGCTCTTCGACGCGGCCGGGCTCGTTCCCGCGACGCTCATCCATCCGACGGCCATCCGTGGAAGGGACGCCGTCATCGGATCGGGCTCGGTGATGGCGGCGGGCAGCCAGGTGACGACCAACATCCGCATCGGCCGCCACGTCCACCTCGACCGGCTCGTCACGGTCGGTCACGACTGCACGATCGCTGACTTCGTCACCGTCCACCCCGGTGCGGTGCTCTCGGGCGGCGTCACGATCGGGAGCCGCAGCCTGCTGGGCACCACGTCGTGCGTCCTGCCGGGCCGCTCGGTGGGCAGCGACGTCGTCGTCGGCGCGGGGGCGCTCGTGACCCGCGACGTGGCTGACGGAACGACGGTCGTCGGGATTCCGGCCCGACCTCTAGGATCAGCGCGGTCGGTCGACGAGGATCTGGGGGCGACGTGAGACAGCCCGCGGGCGTTGGCGATGCAGGGTCCCTGGTCGTCATCGGACTCGGCTACGTGGGCCTTCCACTGGCCCTCCGGGCATCCGAGGTCGGCTTCCAGGTCACCGGTCTGGACACTTCCCCAACGACTGTGGACTCGCTCAACGACGCGCGTTCTCACGTCGACGACGTCAGCGACGCCGACGTCGCAGGGATGCTCGAGGCCGGTTTCTCGGCTACGACAGACGCCTCCTGTCTGGCCGATGCCGACGTCGTCGTCATCTGCGTGCCGACGCCGCTGTCGCCGGAGCATGGGCCGAACCTCGACGCCGTCGAGGCCGCTGCACGTGCGGCGGCCGCGCACCTGCGTCCCGGGCAGTTGGTCGTCCTCGAGTCGACAACGTATCCCGGCACGACCGAGGAGGTGCTCGTCCCCATCCTCGAGTCGAGCGGGCTTCGCGTCGGCGTGGACGTCAACTGCGCGTTCAGTCCCGAGCGCATCGACCCCGGCAACAGCACGTACACACTCCGCAACACCCCGAAGGTCGTCGGCGGGATGACTCCCGAGTGCACGGAGCGGGCGCGCGAGTTCTACCAGGCCATCGTCGACACTGTCATCGTGGCCAAGGGGGTCCGCGAGGCCGAGATGACCAAGCTCCTGGAGAACACGTACCGCCACGTGAACATCGCACTGGTCAATGAGATGGCGCGCTTCTGCAGTGAGCTCGACATCGACCTGTGGGACTCGATTCGCTGCGCATCGACGAAGCCGTTCGGGTTCAACGCCTTCTACCCTGGTCCCGGAGTGGGCGGTCACTGCATTCCCATCGACCCGAACTACCTGTCACACCGGGTCAGGACCCACCTCGGCTATTCCTTCAGGTTCGTCGAGCTGGCGCAGGAGATCAACGACGGAATGCCTGCGTACGTGGCGCGCCGGGTCCAGGACATCCTGAACGGCGAACAGAAGGCCGCGAACGGCAGTCGTGTACTCCTGCTCGGAGTGACGTACAAGGCGGACATCGCCGACCAGCGGGAGTCACCCTCCGTCGATGTCGCTCGCGCCCTCGAGGCGCTAGGCGCTCAGGTCAGCTACCACGACCCCTACGTGCCGGAGTGGCACCTGAACGGTCACTCGCTCACCAGGGTCGCCGACCTCGATGCGGCCGTGGAGCAGTCCGATGTGGTGGTGCTCCTCCAGGCGCATGCCTCGTACGACCGAGGTGCACTCGGCGACCTGAAGCGGCCCATCCTCGACACCCGCGGCGTCCTGACGGGACCGCGGGTGACGCGGCTGTGAGCCGCCCCATCCGCGTGGTGCATGTCATCGCACGGATGAACGTGGGTGGCCCCGCGGTGCTCATAGCCAGCACCATGCGTGGCCTGGACCCGGATGCCTTCCAGAGTCGGCTGCTGACGGGCTACTGCGCCGACGACGAGGCCGACTATCTCGACACCCAGGCGACCGACATCCCCGTCGAGAGACTCGAGGGACTGGGGCGTTCGGTGCGCCCCTGGTCGGATCTCGTCGTGGCAGGGACGCTGGCTCGCAGGTTCCGTGAACTGCGACCGGACGTGATCCACACCCACACGGCGAAGGCGGGTGTCGTCGGCCGCGTGGCGGCCCGCCTGGCGCACACGGATGCCGCACTGGTGCACTCGTACCACGGGCACCTCCTGCACGGCTACTTCTCGCCGAGGAAGACCCAGGCCGTCATCGGCCTCGAGCGCCGGCTGGCCGCTCGCACTGACCGCCTCGTCGCCGTGGCCGAGGGCGTCCGTGACGACCTGCTGGCCGCCGGCGTGGGAACGGCCAGGCAGTACGACGTCATCCCGCCCGGCGTCGACCTGCCCCCTCTACCGGACCGTGCGGTGGCCCGGCAGGCCCTCGGCATCGATCCCGATCGACCCGTCGTAACCATGCTGGGGCGCCTCACGGGCATCAAGCGACCCGACCGGTTCGCCGACGCGGTCGCGATGGTCCGTGAGACCCATCCGGAGGCGCTCTTCGTGGTCGCCGGCTCGGGGGACGAGGAGGAGGGACTGCGAGCACGGGTGGAGCGGGAGCGACTTCCGGTACTCATGCTGGGCTGGCGCTCGGACCCTGAGCTCGTCATCGCCGCCAGCGATGCCCTCCTGCTCACCAGTGACAACGAGGGGACGCCCCTGAGCCTCATCCAGGCGGGCCTGGCGGGCCTCCCGGTGGTGGCGACGGATGTGGGGTCGGTGGGCAGCGTCGTGACCGACGGCCAGACGGGTCTCCTGTGCCGGCCGTCCGGTGTGAGCGTCGCCGCCGCCGTGTCGCGCCTGCTCTCGGATCCTGGCCTCGCCCGCCGGCTGGGGATCCAGGCTCAGATCAGCATGCGCGAGGCCTACGGCATGGATCGCATGATCGCCAGTCACGCCGACCTGTATCGGTCGCTTCGTGCCGGGCGCCTTGTGGAAGGATGAGGCGTCAACAGCCGGGAGGCAGTCAGTGTCGAAGTTCCTAGTCACCGGGGGCGCGGGCTTCATCGGCTCGCACCTGGTCGACGTTCTTGTTGCCCAGGGACACACGGTCGTCGTCCTCGATGACCTGTCCACGGGGCGTCACGACAACCTGCGGCAGCATGTGGGAAGCCCGAACGTCGAGTTCGTCCTGGGTTCCATCCTCAATGACGCGCTGGTGGACGATGTCGTGCGACGGTCCGATGTCGTCCTCCA
>JAUPKO010000900.1 GCA_030837395.1 Actinomycetota bacterium
GCTTTTCGCGTGATTCGGGCGGGCTCGGCCTTGCACCGAGCCCGCCCGCTCCGGCTCTGCCTGTTCCGGATCGCGTGCCGTGACAACGCGCATCCGCTTCGGTTTGCGCCGTTGTTGCCGGCGAACGTTCAGACCACTGGAGCCGGATCTGCGTCACGCCGTTAGCGTTTCAGGGTGAGCACCCCCGGCCGGTACGGCCAGAGGCCGTAGTCACCGCCGGAGCCGGGGGCACGTCCCTGGTAGAGCAACTCCAGGTGGCAGGGATCAATGGTCATGGTCTCATCGGCGTTGCTGCGGATCAGATCGCCGTGGCTGATGTCGTTGGTCCAGGTGGCGCCGCTGTTGGCCTTGCCTGCGAAGGGACTGCTCTCGTTCGTGGCCTGCGGTGTCCACGAACCGTCCAGGCTGGTGGCCGTGAACGAGCGGAAGTAGCGCCCGTTGCTCCCCATCGCCTCGACGAGCATGAGGTATTGGTTCTGGCCCTGGACCTTGTGGACCTGAACTCCTTCGAACAGCTTGTCCCTCGTGTCGCTCATGATGATCGTCGATGTCGTGCCGAAACTGCCCGGGAAGTTCCCGATCGGCATACTGGCCCGGTAGATCTTGCCATTGTCCCCGGCGAAGAAAAGATACATGTTCTTGCTGTCACCGATGATCGTCTGATCGATGGGGTCCGCGCCGGAGATGCTACCGGAGAAGAGCGTGTTCTGCGACGACCACCCATTCGGATC
The DNA here is from genome assembly GCA_030837395.1 of Actinomycetota bacterium. Classification (GTDB taxonomy): domain Bacteria; phylum Actinomycetota; class Actinomycetes; order S36-B12; family UBA10799; genus JACJWR01. The sequence continues at coordinate 732 of JAUPKO010000900.1, forward strand.
GGTGGGGTCGCTCGATGTCCTGTAGGAGAAAGCCGTCGCACCCCACTGATAGGCGAGCACCCAGATCTTCTTCGGGGCGAAGTAGAAGAGCGTGGGCGCAACGGTCGAGGACGACATCCCGTTCTGGCCGGCCGAGGCCATGTCGGACCAGTTCGTGAAGAGGCTGAAGTTCATCGAGCCCCACTTCGTTCCCGCGTCGTGCGTCGTCGCATAGACGAGATGTTTGCCCTGGTGGACGACGTGGGTGAAGTCCTTGAGTGATACCCATCCCGACTTCGGGCTCGCCAGCGGGCCCGTCGAGGTCCAGCGGTACGTCGACGGAAGGGCGCAGGTCGGTGACGTGGTCGGTGATGTCGTCGGTGGCGTGGTCACCGGCGGGGTCACCGGCGGGGTGGTCGGCGGCGGGGTCGGCGGGGTCGTTGCGCCGGCGGCGGTGCAGCTGACGGTGACCGGGCCGGAGCTACCGCCGGCGACGAAGCCGAACGAGGTGGAGGCGCCGGCGCCGAGTGCGCCGTTGTGGGACGAGTTCTTCACCGTCACGGTTCCGGAGTCGCCGGTGTTCGTGCCGTTCCAGAGGGACTGCACGGTCACTCCGGACGGCAACGTCATCGAGACGGTCCAACCGGTGATGGAACTGTCGGCGGCCTTCACCGTGACGCTGCCCTGGAAACCGCCCGGCCACGAACTCGCCCCCACGTAGGTTGCGGTGCAGCCTGCCGCTGCCGCCTCGGCACTCAACATACTGGCCGCAGCGTTCGTCAACGGCGACGCCAATGCGCCGGCCGCCGCGATACTCGCCACCGCAGCGCCGGCCGCGATCCACTTCCTGCGTTTCGGGCCGGACCGTCTCTGATCCGTTCGGGTACGGGCTACATGTTCCGACATGCGAAGTCCTCCTTCTCGGATACTGACAAATCGTTCCTCACGACGAAGCCCTTGCAACGCCTCCGCTGCAGTGATAGCGAGCTGCTGCGAGGGCGCGTTTCTCGTGGCCGCGCGAGCAGTGCCCCGCCCCCGTCGCCCGGACAGCACGCGCGGCAGCCGGACGACTCACGTCGCGACCGACGCCGATGGCCGAGCCGGTCCACGCTCGAACAAGCAGGCCGGCCGGTGAATGTGAACGCTAACAATTTGGTTCTGGAACGTTAGGGAGGTGTCGGGAAGCCGGTCAACGAGCAGCCCTTGGGCCTCGGCGCGATCAGCGAGCGCAGGATCCCTTCGCGCCGCAGCCACGACTCTCGCGAACACCCGCCCTCGGCGCCCTGGCCTGGGGGCTTCGGCCGGGACCGGGGCGCGGCGCCGGACGCGAGCAGCCCTGGCCCCGGGCGCTGGGCCCGTGAGCGTCTGCCTGCGCGAATGAAAGATTCCCCAGACCCGTGGGGCCGCAGCTGTACGAGGACCACTCGGCGACCTGGTGCGGGTGCAGGTCTGGCGAGAGCCCTCCGCCCGTGAGAGTATCTGATCGGATACCTGTATCCGATCAGATACTCACTGGGGAAGTGGGGCAGGAGTGGTGAATACGGCGGAAATGTTGCGTGAGGCGCGTGCTCTTGCGCGGGCCTCCCAAGGGGAACTGGCCCGTCTGGCGAGAACCTCCCGTCCGACAGTTTCAGCGTACGAGAACGGGCGGAAAGATCCGTCAGTCACCACTCTGTTGAGGCTGCTGGGCGCTCTGAGGACGGAATTGGCCGTCGTGCCCACTGTCGTGTGGGCGACCTACCCTCAGAGAGCCGGCCGTCAGGGGTGGGTCGCTTCATCCCTGTGGCGGTTGCCCCCCCAACGAGCCTTCGCCCGCACCGAACTGCCCCTTCACCTGAACTGGTCCTCACCGGGCCGAGTATTCGACCTGGGCGACAGGGAGGACCGTGCCAGGGTCTACGAGATCGTCCTGCGTGAAGGGGAACCGCAGGACATGGAGTCCTACCTGGACGGGCTCCTCCTGGTCGATTCTTTGCCCGATCTCACGCTCCCGCAGCATGTCAGGGCAGCCTGGGAACCCAAGATCAAAGCCGCGTTCGGAACTCACGAAAAATCCTCCGCGGTGAACGAGGGCAGGACC
>JAUPKO010000901.1 GCA_030837395.1 Actinomycetota bacterium
GCATGATGGCGCTGTATGGCGGTGCCTTCCAGTTGCCCAGTCTGGTGGTCAACGTGCTGCCGGTCTACACCCCGGTCTGGTTGGGTGCGCTGATCTCGGGTTTGGTCGCGGTGGTTGCCGCAGTGACGGCCGGGGAGTGTATCCACGCTGCGAGTCGGTCGGCGGCGACGATCGTCCCGTCCTGGTACGAGGACGTCGAACACCACTTGGGGCCGCGGCGGTGGGTGGCGCTGGCGATGGGCCTGGCCGTGTTCCTGGTTGCGTGGCTGGCGCCGCCGCCGCAGAACGTCGTGGCGGTACTTGCGGTGCTGGGCGCGGCAAATCTCGTGGCCGAATGGATACTGGGCCGCGCGGCGAAGGTCGACGGTTCGTCCACGTCGGGCGTCCCCGCCGCAGACTCGGAGGGCGCGTCGGCCAGCATCGGCTGAACCCGCCGTAGGGTGGCGCCATGACCTCCGGCACCCTGTTCGACGACGACACCGGCCCGGATAGGCCAGGTGCTCCGCTGGCCGCACGCATGCGCCCGCGCACGCTCGACGACGTGGTCGGTCAGCCGGATGCGCTGGCCCCCGGCGCGCCACTGCGTCGCCTGGTCTCGCGCGCCGAGAGCGCCACCGGGGCTTGGAGTTCGGTGATTCTCTGGGGACCTCCTGGTTCCGGCAAGACGACGATCGCCATGCTCATCGCCGAGACCGGTGACCGCCGCTTCGTTGAGTTGTCGGCCATAACCGCGGGTGTCAAGGACGTGCGTGAGGTGGTCCGCGCGGCTCGCGACGCGCTGATCGAGGGCCGTCCCACTGTGCTGTTCGTGGACGAGGTGCACCGGTTCTCCAAGACCCAGCAGGACGCTCTGCTCCCGGCCGTGGAGAACGGCTGGGTCACCCTCGTCGCCGCCACCACGGAGAATCCGTCGTTCTCGGTCATCTCACCGTTGCTGTCGCGGTCGATCGTCGTTCGCTTGGTGGCGTTGACCGATGCCGACATCGGCACTGTGCTGGACCGCGCCTTGGCCGATGGTCGGGGCCTGGCCGGCCGGTGGCTCATTGAGCCTGCCGCCCGCGACCTTGTGGTCCGGCTGGCCGGCGGCGATGCCCGACGGGCCTTGACGGCGCTGGAGGCAGCGGCGGCCAGCACCCCCGCCGCACAGGCCATCACCGTCGCCGAGGTGGAGACCGCCGTGCAGGCCTTCGCGCCGGCCTATGACCGCGCCGGCGATTCGCACTACGACATCACCAGTGCCCTGATCAAGAGCATCCGGGGCTCGGACGTCGACGCTGCCCTGCACTACCTCGCACGCATGGTGGTGGCGGGGGAGGACCCCCGCTTCATTGCCCGGCGGCTGGTGATCCTGGCCAGCGAGGACATCGGCCTGGCCGACCCCTCAGCGCTCTCGGCGGCGATGTCCGCGATGCAGGCCGTCTCCTTGATCGGCATGCCGGAGGCTCGGCTGACTCTGGCCCAGGCGGTGATCCACCTGGCCCTGGCGCCGAAGTCGAACGCGGTGATCGTGGCCATCGATGAGGCCATGTCGGACGTGTCACGTGGCCACACCCCTGGGATCCCCGCCCACCTGCGCGACGCCCACTACCCGGGCGCGTCCGCCCACGGCCACGGCGTCGGCTACCGCTACCCGCACGACGATCCGACCGGCGTCCTGGCACAGCAGTACCTCGCACCGGAACTGGCCGACCGTCGGTACTACCGCCCCAAGCCACGTGGAGCCGAAGGTGCCATGGCCGAGCGCGCCGACCGCCTGCGAGCCATCATCCGTGGGGAGTAGGGCGCTTCCGGGGCGTGTCGGTCTTCCTGTCACGGTGCTGCCCTTGGCTCAGGGTTGCGGTGTCGCGGCGGGTCACGCTCGTCGGTGCGTCGTGGGCTTAGGGGGCGCGGGCGGGTGGGGTGCGGGGGTCGGCGAGGAGGGTGGCGAGGCGGTGCTCGGCTGGGGTGGTGGGGGCGGAGCCCCAGTGGGTTTCGATGCGGGGTGCGACTGGTCGGTGGTGGTCATCTCCCGGGTCACAGTCCCCCCGGGCGGGTCCGTGATCGTCGGCGCCGTCGCTGGTGTCGGTCCCGGTTGGGCAGGAGCACCAGGGGGTTTCGGGCTGGCTGGTGTAGGTGTGGCCGTCCGGGGAGGTCCAGATGGTGGTGCCGTCGGGCCTGCGTTGGGGTGTCCAGTCGGTGTGGGTCTTGACGCGGTGATGTGTCCGACACAGAGGATGCAGATTCGACGCAGTCGAATTGGTGCCGTCGTAGTTGTCGATGTGGTCCAGGTCGGCGTCGCAGGCGCTGCGGCCGCAGCCGGGGAAGGTGCAGGTCCAGTCCCGGGCGGTGACGTGCTCACGCAACCGGTCGCTGGGCCGGTAGCTGTCAGCCCCTGCGTCGAGGAGCACACCGGAGCGGTCGGTCAGGAAGCGGCGCCAGGCGGGGGCGTTTGCGGCCAACTCCCGGGCGATCGCGGCCGGGACCGGCCCGTAGCCAGGGACATGCCCGGGGTTATTGGCTAGCCCGGCCAGGGTGGGCAGGTCGACCACGACGGCGGCATAGCGCCACCGTTTTCCTCGGGTCGGGACCATGTCTCCCGTCTGGTCGCCCAGTCCGGCAGCCAGGAGCCCAGCGGCGGCGATGACGGCGTCGGCGGTCAGCGCCGACAAGCTGGGCACACCGGTGTCGGCCTGGCCGCAGAACGGGCAGGCATCGGTGGGCCCCAACGGTTGGCCGTCCGGTCCAACTGCGCCACCGGGCGCACCGCCACCGCTGCTTCCGCGACCGCTGTGGGCGTGGGCCAGGAGGCGGGCCATGGCCTCCGGGCAGCAGAACCGGGCCGACGGGTCGGCCTTGCGTACCTGGCGCAGCCGGTCGCGTTCGGTTTCGGCCCAACGTCGGAACTGCCGGAACGCCCAGGACATCGTCTCCCACGAGCCTTCGACACTGATCCGGCCGCGCAGCTCATCCTCAGGGTCCAGTCGGGCGCCACGCTCGTGGCGGCGGGCCCGAATCCGTTTCGCGACAGCCTCGGAATCCAGCCGGACGAGTTCGTCCTTGATCCGCCGGCCCAACCGGGCCGGGGTCCAGCGGTCAGCCCCCTCGGTGGCGCAGGCCGCCGCTACGGCGGCGGCGGCCAACGCCTCCCTGTGCCCGGCGGTGGCCCGTCCGGCGTACCACAGGTGTGTGCGGGTCCAGGTTCCGGCCAGCACCCGTACGGTGACTGGCGCCACCGCGGTTGCGGCGGTCCGGGCATCGGCGATCCGGTTCATCGCTGCATACGGCGTGACCCCCAGGGCGGCCCCCACCGAGGCACAGGTCGCGTCTTGGGCGATGTTCCCGGTCGGTTTCGAGGTCGGGTTGTGCGCGCTGGGGTCCGGTTCCGGTGCTGGTCCGGCCACCCTGGCCACCGCCAGCTCGGCCTGGGCGCCTGCCCAGGACGCGCAGCCGGCCCAGGCGGCCA
>JAUPKO010000902.1 GCA_030837395.1 Actinomycetota bacterium
TGTCCGTGCCGCGCGCGGCGCTGCTGCTGGCGCAGGGGGCCGGCCGGTTGATCCGCAGCCCCGCAGACCGAGGCGTCGTCGCGGTGCTCGATCCGCGCTTGGTCACAGCCGGGTACGGCACTACGCTGCTTCGGTCGATGCCCCCGCTTTGGCTCACCACCGATCGCGAGGTCACCGCCGCGGCGCTGCGCCGGTTGGCCGCCCAAGCGAGCGACCAACCCGCCTGAGGGTCACAGGCGTCGCAACACACTCACCACGCGGCCCAGGATTCGGGCGTCATCGCCGGGGATGGGTTCGTACGCCGGGTTGTGCGGCATCAGCCACACATGGCCACCGCTGCGTTTGAACGTCTTTACCGTCGCCTCGTCCTCGAGCAGAGCCGCCACGATGTCGCCGACCTCGGCGTTCTGCTGGCTTCGCACCACGACCCAGTCGCCGTCACAGATCGCGGCGTCGATCATGGAGTCACCCACCACCTTGAGCATGAACAGGTCGCCCTCCCCGACGAGTTCGGCAGGCAGGGGGAAAACCGACTCCACGGCCTGCTCGGCGAGGATCGGGCCACCGGCGGCGATCCGACCCAGGACCGGGACCATCGTGGTCCTGGACGTGAGGTCGGCGAAGTCCGAGGCCTCGGTGTCGTCGGCGGTGGCGTCAGCTGGCGCTGATGTGCGGCGGCGCACCGGAGTCGCACCTGGGCTCAGCACCTCCATCGCCCGCGGCCGGTGCGGATCGCGGCGGATGTAGCCCTTTTCTTCGAGCACGTGGAGTTGGTAAGCGACGCTGGAGGGACTGGTCAGGCCCACCGCATCACCGATTTCGCGGATACTCGGCGGATAGCCGCGTTCGGTGACGGCCGCCCGGATCATCTCCAGGATGGTCGTCTGCCGAGCCGACAGCGCCTTGCCGTCGCGCCGACTCTTCGTGGTGCCTTCTGCCTTCTTTGCCATGGGTCCCTCCTTGGGTGGTGGACGATGCGCCGGCCGATTCAGGAAACTCCTGGAACAGACCGCCGGGGGGCGGGCCGATGCTCCATCGGACCTCCCGGACACCTCTCACCCTACCTGAGGAGAGCCCAAAAATACCGACAGATGTTCGACTGTGGGTATTGCGTGTCGGCGCTCTTGGGGTCACACTGAACAGAAGTACGATCGAACGTACGTACACATCAGGCAGGTTAGGTGACAGAACTGTCGGAGGTGTGTGCGAGGTTCCCAGTACTCAGAAGGTGTCGTGTCGAGGAGGTCAGATCATGAGTGCTTGGACGATGGCGCCAACCCGTCAGTGGTCCGGGAAGATTGGCAGGGGCCGACGGTCCGCTCCAGCTGGTACGCGGGTGGTGGTGTCGCCCCGTCGTCCCGGGGTCGATGCTGTGCGAGTCACCGCCCGTGGCCGGTTCGTGCTTCTCGTCTCGGCTCTGATGCTGGTGGCTTTCGGGGTTGCGACGGTCACGTCCGAGCCGGCGTTGTCGTCGGCGGGCGGTTCGACGGCTGGTCAGGGCTACGTGCCGTTATCGGTGCCAGTAGCCGCGGAGTCGACTGTGGTGGTGCGCTCCGGCGACACCTTGTGGTCGATCGCCGCGCGCACCTTCCCCGGTGCCGACCCGCGTGAGGCTGTGGTGGCCTTCCGGGAGGCGAACGGCAGTCAGCTCTCATCGTTGCAGGTCGGACAGCGTCTGGTGGTGCCCGCGAGGCTCTGACTCGAGGGGCCTGGCGAGCAGGTCATGGAATCTTTGCCAATGACTTTGCCGCCGACGCTTGCACTCGGGGGCATGCACACCTAGAGTCCCTACATCTAGTGGTTACACGGTTGTAGTTCGTCCACAGGTAGTGTTCACTAGTGCACAGGTTGTCCCCAGGAAGTCCCCAGGCGCGAGCCGACACATGCACAGGTTGTCCCCAACAGGAGGTTGCACGGATGCACTGCCCATATTGCCGCAACGTCGATTCCAGGGTGCTCGACAGTCGCACCACGGACGACGGCTCCACCGTGCGGCGCCGCCGGGTGTGTCCGTCCTGCGACCGCCGGTTCTCCACCTTGGAGACCGCCACCTTGCAGGTGATCAAGCGCGCCGGGGTGAGCGAGCCCTTCAGCCGCGAGAAGGTGCTCGTCGGGGTCCGCAAAGCGTGCCAGGGCCGTCCCGTCACCGAAGACGATCTCGCGGTATTGGCCCAACAGGTCGAGGACGATGTCCGCGCCCTCGGTATGGCCGAGGTGCCGTCCCACGAAGTGGGCCTAGCCATCCTCGGGCCGCTACGCACCCTTGACGAGGTCGCCTACCTGCGGTTCGCCTCGGTCTACCGCAACTTCGAGTCCCTGGCCGACTTCGAGGCTGAAGTCGCTCTGCTGCGTGCCGCTCGCGATCTGCGCGACGCCTGATGGACCAGAGCGCATCAATCTCACCAACTCAACTTCACCTACTCAACGACGCACCACACCGCACCCAAGGAGAAATACCGATGACCGATGAGTCCCGAGGCGCCACCAAGTCCGCCGGCGAACGTGGCAACCGGGTGAGCGTCACCCATGGTGGCCTCACCGTTGAACGCATCTTCACCACCCGGGGGGTCCACCCTTACGACGAGATTGCATGGGAATCGCGCGATGTGGTGCAGAACAACTGGAAGACCGGCGAGATCGTGTTCGAGCAGCGCGCGGTGGAGTTCCCCGAGTTCTGGTCGGTCAATGCCTCCACCATCGTCACCACCAAGTATTTCCGCGGCGCTCAAGGCACCCCGGAGCGGGAGACGTCGTTGCGCCAGCTGATCGACCGCGTCGTCCAGACCTACGCGCGTGCCGGCTCCGAGCACGGCTACTTCGCCACCCCCGCGGATGCCGAGGTGTTCGAGCACGAGCTCACCTGGATGCTGCTGCACCAGGTGTTCTCGTTCAACTCACCGGTGTGGTTCAACGTGGGCACCAACTCGCCGCAGCAGGTCAGCGCCTGTTTCATCCTGTCCGTGGACGACACCATGGATTCGATCCTCAACTGGTACCGCGAGGAGGGGCTGATCTTCAAGGGCGGCTCCGGTGCGGGCCTGAACATCTCGCGTATCCGCTCGTCCAAGGAGCTGCTGCGCTCCTCCGGCGGCACGGCCAGCGGCCCGGTGTCGTTCATGCGCGGAGCCGACGCCTCCGCCGGCACCATCAAGTCCGGCGGCGCCACCCGGCGCGCGGCCAAGATGGTCGTGCTCGACGTCGATCACCCGGACATCGAGGAGTTCATCGAGACCAAGGCCAAGGAGGAGGCCAAGATTCGCGTCCTGCGCGACGCCGGCTTCGACATGGACCTCGGTGGGAAGGACATCACCAGCGTTCAGTACCAGAACGCCAACAACTCCGTTCGGGTCTCGGATGAGTTCATGCAGGCGGTCGAGGCCGGTGCGGAGTTCGGCTTGCGCGGTCGCATCGACGGCGAGGTGATCGAGACTGTCGACGCCAAGACCCTGTTCGACAAGCTGTGCAAGGCCGCCTGGGAGTGCGCCGACCCCGGGATCCAGTACGACGACACCATCAACGACTGGCACACCAACCCGGAGACCGGCCGCATCACGGCGTCGAACCCGTGCTTCACCGCAGACACCCGCGTGCACACCGACAAGGGGCTCATCCGCTTCGACG
>JAUPKO010000903.1 GCA_030837395.1 Actinomycetota bacterium
CTTCATGAGTTGGGCAGCACTGATCCGCGCTTCAAGACTCTCGAATTCAAGGGCGGATTGAACCTTCTGCTGGCCGATAGGTCAGATGCGGCGGCGGACCGTCTGACCCGCAACGGGTCTGGCAAGTCGTCGGCCGTGGCCTTGGTCAGGTGGCTGGTCGGAGGGGGTCGACCGGCCTTCCTTGATCACGTCACGGCGAGCAACTTCTACGCTCGCTTCTGGGCACCCGAGCAGCGCGAGCTCCTCATCAGGCGCCCCGCTTCGAAGAACGCGAAGGCACACGTCGAGGGCATCGCCGCCTCCGGCCAAGTACCCGGAAGCGAGTTGGCCGGGTGCCTGGCACCGGCGTTCTTCGCGCTGCCCGTTGAGGTATCTCGGCCGACGCCCATGCAACTTTGGGCGCAGCTAGCGCGCAACTACTTCGGCGCCCCGTGGCGAACCTACCCGATGGAGAGCGAATGGGAAGCCGGTGTTCGGCTGGGGTTCTTCCTGGGCGTATCTCCGGAGGTCACCGGACGTGCAGGCGACTTGGCTGAACTCGGCGCGAACTTGAAGGCCGCCAAGAAGGCTGCGCAATCCGGGGTGCTTCGAGGGGTCTCAACGGACATGGCAAAGACGCGCGCTGACCTCGGCGAGGCCAAGTCGCTACGGGATCGAACCCGAGCCGAACTCGACAGGTTCGAGGTCGATGAGGCCTACGCCGACCACCTTCGTCGGGCGGACGAGTTGTCCGCGGAACTTGAGGTGCTCAACAACGGACTGGTTGCCGACGAGCGTCGCCGCAGCCAGCTCGAAGCAGCCCTTAGGGATTCGCACGTGCCGAACCCGGAACTCGAGGCGCGGCTGGCCAAAGTCTACGCAGAAGTCGGGATGGTTCTGCCCGAGCACGTGACCCGGCGATACGAGGAAGTTGCAGCCTTCCACGACTCGGTGCTTCGCAACCGGCGGCTCTTCCTCGAGCAGGAACTTGAGCAGGTGCTGAAGTCGATCAGAAGTGCTGAATCCAGACGTGCCACGGCGGACAAGGAACGGTCCGAGTTGATGCAACTGCTGCAAGCACGCGTGGCCCTGGAGACCTTCGTGGAAGCCGAGCGTGCGTTCGCCGAGCAAGATGCCCATGTTCGGCTCCTTGAGGACCAGTTGGAGAATGCCCGAGCCATCTCCGACGTCAAGGACGAGATTGCCCTGCGCACGGCCGAACTCAAGAAGTCCGTGGACATCGAGATTCACGACAGAGAAGCCTCGCTACAGCACGCCGTTCAACTCTTCCAGGAGTTGACGCGGGAGGTCTACGCCGACCGGCACGCCCAGTTGAGGATCGAATCGACCGACAAGGGCCACCTTCGAGTTCGCCCCGAGATGCCCGGCGATGACAGCGCCGGCATCACCAACGTCGAGACCGTCCTACTCGACTTGACCTGCCTGGTCATGGGATTCGAGGGCGGCCGCACTCCCCCGATCCTCATTCACGACAGTGCGGCGTTCGACGGCGTGGACGGCCGCCAGGTCGGGCGCTGTCTGGCCGCTGGAGCCCGCTTGGCCGAGGAGCACGGCCTCCAGTACATCGTCACCATGAACTCGGACGTGCTGGAGAGCGCCGAGAAGGAGACCGGGCTCGACTTCGGCGAGCACGTCCTGCCGGTCAGGTTAAGTGACGCCGGCGAGAGTGGCGGGCTGTTCGGATTCCGCTTCTGATCCTCCGCGGCACCATGAAGTCACCAACCGGCATCTTGCGCGGGGCACTCCGTGACTCAGCGCGCAACTGCCTGTGCCGAGTGTGAAGCAGGTTCCCAGGGCCAAATGTCACGCATCCGATACCTCTTGTGACATGACCAGCGTGACGCCGGCGGCGGCCATCCGGCCACACCGGAGCAGTCCTTCATCCATGTGGATCGGCTTCCGGGTTCGCCCACTGCCGCGCGGAAGGCAGCATCTCGCGCCGTTGAGGCCGGCGAATTGCTCCGAATGCGCCGGGGCTTGTACTACGGGGGGCGCCGCACCCGCTACGGGTTGACCGTGCCACCGCCCGAGGACGTCGCCTGCGCGGTGCTGGGCCGGCGGGGCGTTGGCCCGGCCGGGTATTCCGCGGCGCGGGCCTGGGGCGTGACGACCCAGGTTCCCCCCAGGTGGCAGGTGGCGACACTGCGCACCGTCGATCCGATCGAGGGTGTGGAACAGCACGAACGGCGCAACCTGGCCCGGATTGACCTGAATACCAAGGAGATTGCCCTGTTGGAACTGCTCCGAGCCCCCGACGTGTACGTCGAGGCAGGCTGGGAAGCCTTGGTCGATAGGGTCCGTGCCGCCGCAAGCACCGGCGAAATCGACTTAGACCGACTCGCGACCGCAGTTCCCGGTGAATACCACCGCGCAGTGCGGGACAACTTCTCCCGCCTCATCCTCGGATGCGAGCAAGCGTGAGCAAACTCCTTCGACGTCAACCTGACGACTTGAATGCACTGGTGGCGCGGACCGCGACCGCTCGAGGCCTCCCCGTGGCGTACGTGGAGAAGGACCTCTGGGTCACTGAGGTCTTGCGCGCCGCGGTAGTCGACCACCTCGTCGCGATGCCTGACGGTTCCACCGAGCCAGTGCGGATGCTC
>JAUPKO010000101.1 GCA_030837395.1 Actinomycetota bacterium
TCAACCATCCGGGCCTTTCAGACAGTGATGTCAACGCGCTCATGGCGGCCGACTCCGACGAGATCGATGGTGCGCTGGTCGTCGGCCTGACCAACCGCTCGGCGGTTCTGGCACGGTGGTCGGATTCACCGAACCCCCTGGTGCGAGCTCTCATCGCCTTCAATCCGAACACACCGGGCAGTTGCGTGTCGGCTCTCGCGGAGGATCGCGATCCGAGGGTTCGGTTCAACGCGGTGCGACCCACGGCTCGACGCGCTCGGCCCGGGTCGCCATTGCTCTCCACGATCCCAACCCGGTGGTGCGGAATTCCACCGTCACCTGCATGACCACACGGGAGGGTCGGACGATCCTTTCCGGCGTGCGGTACGTGACCGACACCGCTCAGGAAGCAGACGGCACAGACCGTGAAAGAGCCACTCGACTGTTCGGCATCGGACTGGATGCCGAACAGATCCCCGTCTAGGACGGCCGCCATGTCAGCGACGCCTCAACCGAATTCGACAACAGCCCACTCGACAGAACTGGAAGACATGATGAATAGCACGGGTACCACCTTCGACGACGACTTTGATCCCTTCGAGGCATTCCGCACCACCTACCGCGATCAGTGCCGCAGACTGGGTCGCTTCAACCTGGCAGTCTTCGGCAAGACCGGGGCCGGCAAGAGCAGCTTGGTCAATGCCATGTTCGGATCCACGGTGGCGGAAACGGGTATCGGCAGGCCCGTGACGCTGGGGACGACCTACTACGAGCACCCGTCCGGGGTCTTCGGGATGTTCGACTGTGTGGGCTTCGAAACCGGCGAGAGCGGCGACGAGATCCTCCGGAGCCTCAAGCGGGAGATCGACAAGACGCGTGCATTGCCCCTCGATGAGCAGATGCACGTCGCCTGGTACGTCATTCGGTGGTCGGACCGGCGGTTTGAGGACAGTCAGGCGGACTTCGTCCGCGAACTACGCGGCATGGGCCTGCCAGTGGTCCTGGTACTCAGCCAGGTGCCGCTGACTGCTGCGGGAACTGTCCACCCCGACGCCGAGAGCCTCGCCGAGTTCATTCGCGACCAGGTTGGGGATGTCATCGAGGGCGGATATCCCGTTTTCACGAACGCCATCGCAGATCCTCACATGGGCCAGCAGCCCCATGGGTTGTTCGAACTGCTGGAGTGCACCTTTCGGGCTGCCCCGGAGGGGGTGCGTTCGGCGCTCCACGCGGCTCAGCGCATCGACCTCCAGCGCAAGCGTGACGACTGCATGGGCATCGTCGCCGCAGGGGTCATGGCGGCTGGCGCGATCGGTGCAGTACCGATCCCCTTCTCCGACGCGGCGCTTCTCATCCCGGCGCAGGTCACGATGATGGCCACGATCTCCAGTCGCTACGCCCTTCCGGTCGATCCCGGAACGGTCGCATCCCTGGCAGGGGCAGCCGCTCTCGCCGGCTTCGCCTCCATGGCGGGTCGCCTGCTGGCGAACATTGCCAAACTCATCCCCGGGATCGGGTCCGTTGTCGGCGGCGCCATCAACGCGACCATCGCGGGGACCCTTACTGCAGGAATAGGCCTCGCCTGGATGGCTGTATGCGAGCACCTCGTCGAGCTCACACCAGCCGAGATCGAATCCCTGCTCGGAGACCGCTCGGGACTGCGGAAGATGTTCATGGACGCGTTCAACGCGCAGGTGAGGTCAGGGCTCAAGGGAATCCCGGGGGTGAGTGGGTTGGCGGCATGAGATGCCGCCGACCCACCTGGCGCCCCTCGGGGCTCACGCCTGCCGCGACGGCGCTCACACGAGGCGTCATGGTCCGGCAATTGACGGGGACACCTCGAGCTGATCGGTTCATACTCGGGGGGCCGACGGGGGGCTTCATGGATCGCAATCTAATTCTCGCCGACATGAGGGCCTCCATGTTTGGAGCTGAGCTCTCGGATCGCCACGACTATGCGGGTCGGCTGCTGGATGAGCTTGAGCGCGTGCGAAGCGCTGCCGCAGAGGCCGTGGCCTCACTCGCTGCCGCCAAGCGTGGAGATCTGGCGCAGGAAGTAGCGGCGCCTTCACTCAGACGTATCGATGAATTGCGGTCGGAACTACTGCGCGCCCCGGTCCCGAGCCTCACCAGCCCACTGCGCATCGTCATGGTGGGCCGCACGATGGTCGGGAAGAGCACGTTGATGGACTACCTCACGGGTGGCGATGGACGCGGAATCGGCCAGGGCGCTCAGCGGATGACCCGAGATGTCGTCGATGTCGACCTTCGGCCGGGGATTGTCCTGGTCGACACTCCGGGAGTCGGGGCCGAGTCGGCCCAAGCAGACCATGACGCGGCCATCGCAGCCTGCTCCTCAGGCGATCTGATCGTCTGGGTCCAAGACACGGATGCACTTCATGAAGCAGCCGCCCGTGCGCTACGGGAAATCTGCGGCCTGGGAACGCCGGTTGTCGTCGTCTTGAACTGCAAGAGCGTGGTGTCTCTGGCAAGCCTGCGGACAGTCCAGCGCGACATTGCCAGCGCATTTGAGGAGGCCGATCGCCATGTTCCGCGGCTTCTCCGCGTCATGCAGGAGAACGGTCGCGAGCCGCTGCACGTGTACCGGGTGCACATGGCTGCGCTCAACCTGGCGCGGGTGTTGGAGCAGGAAGGCGTGAGCGATGAGGTGGTCCAGTTGTGCGCCGCACGACTGGACCCGGCGGTGGTGGGGAGCGTGGCGGAGATCACGGTCCTATCTGACCCGTCTCTCGTCGGCGTCATCCGAGGTGAGTCCGCGGGCGCGGACCTCGACGATCTCTACTCCCTGAGTGGCGTTCTCAATCCCCGATCAATCCGTTTCGCACGGATGACGGGCGTGGTGCGGACCTGCATGCAGAGCCTCGATACCTCCGTCATGGTCGCATCACGGGACATGGCTGCCGCTGCCCAGGCACTTGACCAGCAGTCCGATGACCTGCGGGACCGCGTTCACGAGGTTCTGGAGGACGTGCGTCTGAGTGTGGCAGCCGAATTGGAGACGCGGAAGACCGGTTTCCTAGGGGCAAACGCGCGGTGGGTGGACGAGCATATCGAGGACGACGACTTCAAGAAGCGGGCAAACGACAAGCTCACGTCGCTCGCCAGCGGGTTCCAGAAGGACCTGGACGCAGGACGCGCGGACCTGGAGCAGGGCGTCGGCGAGGCGATGGCCGGATGGCAGAAGGACTGGACGGAGATCGGTGATACCCGCATCCGGGCGGGGCGGACCACGACCAACCACGTCACTGGCTTGTTGAACCAACGCTTCGCCAAGCTCGGGGTAGGGCTTGCCTCCACTCTTGCATTCGCCCTGCTGGGCTCTGGCCCATTGGGGTGGGCGGCAGTTGCAGTTGGAGTGGCCGTCTCCTGGCTCGTCGGCAAACTGATCCCCGGATCGCGCGACAAGCGACAGGCCCACGTTCGCAAGGCAACCAAGGAGATGCGCAAAGCCGTCGACGAGACGGCCCACAATGCATCGGTGGCTCTCGAGGGGATGCTGAAGTCGGTCAAGGATGAAGTCGACGCGTCGATCGCGCGAATGGTCAAGGCCTCGAAACA
>JAUPKO010000102.1 GCA_030837395.1 Actinomycetota bacterium
CGCGAGCGGGAGCGGATCGCCTTCCGGGCCGCCGAATACTGGGACCTCGAGGCGCACCTGGAACCGGGTCCGTTCAAAGCGAACCTGACCGCGGTGGACGGGGTGCGGGTGGCGGTGGGGCGCGACTTCGGCCGTGACGGCGCGCAGCTGACCACCGACGTCCTGAGGTTGGACGGCCCCGCCGCGACCGCGCTCGCCGATGCCCTGGCCACCCAGTCCATGAGCGTCGCCGACGTCACCGAGAAACCGTCCAAACGCTCGCCGGCGGCGCCGTTCACCACCTCCACACTGCAGCAAGAGGCCTCCCGCAAACTCCGGTGGGGCGCCCAACGGACCATGCGCGTGGCGCAATCGCTGTACGACCGCGGATACATCACCTACATGCGTACCGACTCCACGACGCTGTCCGAGACGGCTTTGCAGGCGGCACGACGGCAGGCCACCGACCTCTTCGGCGCCGATCATGTGGCCAGTGCTCCGCGCCGGTACAAGAGCAAGGCCAAGAACGCGCAGGAGGCGCACGAGGCGATCCGCCCCGCCGGTGACCACTTCCGCATCCCGGGCGAGGTAGCAGGCGAGTTGGTCGGCGACGACTTCGCCCTCTACGAGTTGATCTGGCGTCGCACCCTGGCCTCCCAGATGACCGATGCCCGCGTCGCCACCACCACCATCAAGTTGGCCGCAGTCGCCACCGACGGCCGCGTGTGCGAGTTCAGCGCGGCCGGCACAGTGGTGGTGTTCGCCGGCTTCCTGGCCGCGTATGAGGAGGGCACCGACGACGAGGATCGTGAGTCCCGCGGTGGCCGACTGCCCCTGTTGGCGGTTGGCGACACGGTAACGGCAACGTCCATCCTGCCGATCGGGCACGAGACCAAACCCCCCGCCCGCTACACCGAGGCGAGCCTGGTCAAGCAGTTGGAGGAGAAGGGCATCGGCCGGCCGAGCACCTACGCCGCGATCATCTCCACCGTGCTCGATCGCGGCTACGCTATGAAACGCGGCGCCGCGTTGATCCCCACCTGGCTGGGCTTCTCGGTGGTGCGCCTGTTGGAGGACCACTTCGGCGCCTTGGTGGACTACGACTTCACAGCCCGGATGGAGGAGATCCTCGACATGATCTCCCGCGGGGAGCAGCAGCGATTGGCCGTACTGCGGAGGTTCTACTTCGGCGACGGTGCCGGCGGCGACTTCGCCGGGCTGCACCCATTGATCTCCGGCGGCGGCGAGATCGACGCCCGGGAGAACGCGATCTTCCCACTGGCCGAGACCGACGCGGTGGTGCGGGTCGGCAAGTACGGGGCGTTCATCGAGGCCGGCGAGCGTCGGATCACGATTCCGGAAGAGCTCGCGCCCGACGAGTTGACACCGGCCAAGGTGGCCGAGTTGCTGTCGGCTCCGAGTGAACGCGAGTTGGGGGTGGCCCCGGACACCGGCCGGGTGGTGGTGGCCAAGTCGGGCCGCTACGGGCCCTACGTCACCGAGGTGCTGACCGAGGAGGAGGCCGCACTGACCGGCCGCAAGAAGGTCAAGCCGCGCACCGGCAGTCTGCTGTCGTCGATGAGCGTGGACACCGTCAGCCTCGATGATGCTCTTCGTCTACTCTCGCTGCCACGGACCATCGGCCTGCACCCGGAGGACGGCGAACCGATCACCTCCCAGAACGGTCGCTACGGCCCCTACCTCACCCATGCTGGTGACTCGCGTTCGCTGGCCGATGAGGAGGCGATCTTCTCGATCACCATGGACGAGGCGCTAGCCCTGCTGGCCCAGCCCAAACAGCGCGGCCGCCGGGCGGCTGACCCAGGGGTTGCCTTAGGGGTCGACCCCAACACCAGCGGCGAGGTGCGCCTCAAAGCCGGCCGGTTTGGACCCTACGTGACCGACGGTGAGACCAACGCCTCGTTGCGAGCCGGCGACAACGCCGAGTCCCTCACGCTTGACCGGGCAGTCGAACTCCTGGCGGAACGCCGCGCCGCCGGGCCGGCGAAGAAGGGCCGCCGGGCCACCAAGAAGGCTCCGGCCAAGAAGGCAACTGCGCGCAAGACCCCAGCCAAGAAGGCACCCGCGAAGAAGGTCCCTGCCAAGCGAGCGGCGGCCGCCCCGGCAACCGTCGCAGCGGGCACGGCGCCGGAGTAGCCGGCGGTGGCTGCGGACGGGGCGGAACGGGGCCTGTTCATCGTCTTCGAGGGCGGTGAAGGGGCCGGCAAATCCACCCAGGTGGCGCTGCTGGCGCAGCACCTGGCCGCGACCGGCACCGCCGTGGTCCTCACCCGCGAGCCCGGCGGCACCCCCACCGCGGAGGCCGTGCGCACCCTCCTGCTGGCGCCGGCCACCGAGCCCATGTCCGACTGGTGCGAGGCTCTGCTGTTCGCCGCCGCCCGAGCCGATCATGTGGCCAAGGTGATCGCCCCCGCCGTTGCAACTGGCCAGGTGGTGCTGTGCGACCGCTATGTGGACTCCTCCCTGGCCTATCAGGGTTTCGCTCGCGCGCTGCCCGTCGAGCAGGTTCGGACGGTCAGCCAGTGGGCCACCGGTGGCCTCGTGCCGGACCTCACCGTGCTGCTGGACGTCGATCCGGCCCTGGGCCTGGCCCGGGCCCGGGACGGCAACCGGATGGAGGCCCAAGCGTTGGAGTTCCACCAGCGGGTGCGGGCCGGATTGCTGGCGCTGGCGGCCCAAGAGCCAGACCGCTACCTCGTTCTGGCCGCGGATCGGCCGGTGCCGCAGATCGCCGATCAGGTGCGGACTCGGGTGGCCGCCCTGCAGTCGGCGACCCCACCCGCGCGGGGGGCGACCACGTGAGCGTCTGGGACTCCCTCGTGGGGCAGGATCGCGCGGTGGCGGAACTTCGCCGCGCGGTGGCCGAAGCTCACGCCGACGCCAGCCATGCCAGCACCAGCGCGATGACCCACGCGTGGTTGATCATCGGCCCTCCGGGCTCCGGAAGGTCGGTGGTGGCCGTCGCCTTCGCGGCAGCGCTGGTGTGCCCCGACGGTGGCTGCGGGGTCTGCCGGTCGTGTCGAAACGTGACCGCCGGGCTGCACAGCGATGTCACGGTAGTGCGCCCGGCCGGGGTGATCATGGGCGTCGATCAGACCCGCAACCTCGTTGGCCGGATCGGTGTGATGCCGGTGCGCAGCGACTGGAACGTGATCGTGATCGAGGACGCCGACCGGCTCAATGAACACGCGGACAACGCACTGCTCAAGTCACTGGAGGAGCCGCCTCCGCACGGCGTCTGGGTGTTGTGCGCGCCGAGCGTGGACGACGTGCTGCCGACCATCCGCTCCCGCTGCCGGGTGGTGCGGCTGCGGACGCCACCAATCGCCGAGGTGGCCGCGTACCTGCACGAGACGGCCGGGGTCGACCCGGCCGTGGCCGCCTATGCGGCACGCTCCGCCCAAGGCCACATCGGACGCGCCCGCGCCCTCGCCCTCGATGAGGACGTTCGTCTGCGTCACCAGAACGTGCTGCACTTCCCGGCCCGGCTGGGTTCGGTGGCCGAGTGTCTGAGCGCCGCCGCCGATCTGGTCGCCGATGCCAAGGCGCAGGTCGCCGCGACTGCCGACCCGCTGGACTCCGCCGAGGCAGCGGAACTGCTGCGCTCCTACGGCGATGGCGGTACCGGCGCGGGCAGCGCCCGCAGCCGCGCGTCGGCCCCCATGAAGGACCTCGAGCGCGAGCAGCGCAACCGCCGACGACGGCTGCTGCGCGACGAGTTGGACCGTGTGCTGTTGGATCTGCTCGGGCTCTACCGGGATGTCCTGGCCGTCAGCACCGGGGCCTGCGTTGAACTCATCAATGCCGAGGCCCGCAGCGCGATCGAGCACCTCGTCGCCACCAGCGACACCCCGGCCGTGGTGCACCGCCTCGACGCCATCACACACGCTCGCGGCGCCCTCGCGGCCGATGGCTCCGAGGACCTCGTCTTCGCCGAACTCGCGCTGGCGCTACAACGCGCTGGGCATCGGCGGGTGCACCGCGTACCGTAGTGCTATGACATCTGGCCAGGAGTGGGGCGAGTTGGTGACGCGTGCCGTGGAGTGGAGCCGGGACCGGATGGAGGCCGCCCGGGTCGATCGGCAACGTCGCACCGATCCGGTCTTCCTGGCCCGGGTGCAGCGCCAAGCCGCCCTCGAGCAGCGGGCTCGCGCCCAGCAAGCCCAGGTGGTGGCCGAAGAGAAGTACCGCGCCAAGCTGACCCGAGTGGGCAAACGCGCCACCACGGGCGCCTACGTGGCCGCCGGCACCGCCGGGCTCGGGGTGCTGGACCTCGCCACCGGGATCGGCGGCCAGACCGGGCTGGACGGTGTGATGCCGGGAGCGCCCGGATTCTGGTTCCTGTCCGCGGCGGTGGCGGGCTTGATCGGCTGGCGTGCCCGGGCCACTCTGCGTACCGCGACCCCGCCGCCGAAGATCGCCCTGCCGCCGGTACCGCCGCCCGTCCTGACCCCTGGCACGGTGGGCGCCGAGGAAGCAGCCGACGTCTACCGTGCCGAGGGGCAACTCATCGCCATGATCCCCGCGGTCGACCAGTTGCACGGCGAGGCCGGCATGTCCCTGCGAGCCACCATGACCGCCGTGCAGCCACG
>JAUPKO010000904.1 GCA_030837395.1 Actinomycetota bacterium
ACGCGGACACGCCGAAGGGCGTATGGAGACTCCGTCAGGATGGCGCCGTCGAGTTCGCTGACCTTCCTTACCTAACGCGGTCACGCCGAAGGGCGTATGGAGATGTTTAGTGGTGGCAGACTTCTTTGTAGCTCGACTTTCGGAAAGCGCCGGGATGACCCGGCTTGGAGGAGGAGATGGAAGAGCTCCACGTCGAAGGGCTAGCGACCCACGACGGCCCTCAGCCATGCGTCGACGACCCGCGAGGGCGTGGCGAAGCGTTGGCATGGGCACGTGCAGGCCGGGCTATTGAGCCACGAAATGAGAGGATCGGGGTGCCCACGCTGTCGAAAGAGTGGAAGGCAACACCGCTGGTGGCGCTATCGCGAGCCGCCAGGGGGCCCCGCGTGGTCGGAGAACCAAGGCATGTACGGAACCTCCAAGCGCGAGAACCGGGAGATCCCACGCTCGCCCACCTGGCTGATCACCGGGTGGGACGCTCAGAGAACGCTGAGGCGGTACGCCTGAGATGAACGAGGGTGGGAAGTCGGATCGTCCCGTAGTACCTGCGAACCCGCTGAACAAGGTCGCGGGAGCGACCGCGGAGGTGGGGGAGGAAAGGGGACGAGCCAAGGGGAACACGGCCAGCAAAACGCGTCCCGGACACAGTGCCGGACCAGGCGTGCCTAGTGCGCTGGAGCGTGTGCGTGAGGTGGCACGAGGGGACAAGGAAGCACGGTTCACAGCTCTGCTGCACCATGTTGACCTGGCCCGGCTTCGGGTGGCCTATCGGGCGATTCGCCCGCAGGCCGCGCCTGGGGTGGACGGGGCGACATGGGCGGAGTACGGGCAGGACCTGGAGGTCAACCTTCAGGACCTGCATGCCCGGGTGCAGTCGGGACGTTACCGGGCCAAGCCGAGTAGGCGGGTCTACATCCCGAAGGCGGACGGGCGGCTGCGGCCGCTGGGCATCGCCTCGCTGGAGGACAAGATCGTCCAGCGGGCCGTCGTCGAGGTGTTGAATGCGGTCTACGAGGTGGACTTCCGGGGCTTCTCCTACGGGTTCCGGCCGGGGCGTGGTCCGCATCATGCGTTGGACGCGTTGACGGTCGGGATCGGGCGGAAGCGGGTGAACTGGGTGCTCGACGCGGACATCCGCGACTTCTTCAACCAGCTTGATCGCTCCTGGTTAGGGAGATTTCTCGAGCACCGGATCGCGGACAAGCGGATCCTGCGGTTGATCGACAAGTGGTTGACCGCGGGGGTCATCGAGGACGGGGAGTGGGCGGAGTGCGATCAAGGTTCACCGCAAGGGGCGTCAGTATCGCCGTTGCTTGCGAACGTGTACCTGCATCACGTCTTCGACCTGTGGGCCGAGTGGTGGAGGCGTCGGCGGGCGCACGGTGACGTGATCATCGTGCGGTTCGCGGACGACGTCATCGTCGGGTTCGAGCACGAGCAGGATGCGCAACGGTTCCTGAGCGACCTTCACGAGAGGTTCGCGAAGTTCGGGTTGCAGCTGCACCCGGACAAGACGCGACTGATCGAGTTCGGGCGGCACGCCGCCCGGAATCGGGCAGCGCGGGGACTGGGCAAACCGGAGACGTTCGACTTCCTGGGCCTGACGCACATCTGCGGCACGTCCAAGACGGGACGGTTCTGGGTCAAGCGCATCACGATCGCCAAGCGGATGCGGGCGAAGCTACGGCAGGTCAATGACCAGCTCAAGCATCGCCGGCACGAACCCATCCCGGTCCAAGGGCAGTGGCTTCGCAGTGTGGTGGCAGGTCACCTCGCCTACTATGCCGTGCCCGGCAATTCCGATGCGGTGTCGGCTTTCCGGTTCCAGGTGACGAAGCACTGGTTCAAGGCGCTGCGGCGCCGTAGCCAGCGCACGCGACTGAACTGGGCACGGATGAACCGGCTCGCGAAACGATGGCTACCGCCTGCCCATGTGAAGCATCCCTTCCCCGAAGTGCGCTTCGCCGCCAGAACCTGAGGCAGGAGCCCAGTGCGGTAGTCCCGCACGCTGGGATCTGTGCGGGGGGCCGCCCGTGAGGGCGGTCCCTACCGCGACCCAGTTATGTGATCTTGGTTTGGCGGTTCATGCTGTTTGGGCCCAGGCGGTGGTTTCCTCGTCGGTGGCCTGATGTGGGCTTGTGGGCAGATATCGGGCGGCGATGATTACTCGGCGGAGGGTGTCGGTCATGTCCTGGAATGACGCTTCGGTCTTGGCGGTGTACCAGGGAGAGAGGCGGCGGTGGGCGGCGGCGTCGCCGGTGGGGTCGCCGTGGCGGGCGTATCAAAGGATCACCAGGGTGTAGGCAGTCAGGCCGAACGGGAGGGTGCGTTCGACGGCGCGGGCGGTGCGGTTGCGGGCCTGACCGACGCCCAGGGTCTGACGTCTCTGGGAGAAGACGACCTCGATGGACCAGCGGGAGGCGTACCGGGTGACGGTCTGCTCGGTCGGGCTGGTCAGGTCGGTCGTGATCAGCGCGAGGTTGTAGTACCTGTAGGAGTCGCGCAGCAGGATCAGGCGCACGGGCAGATCCTTTCGCGGGCCGTACCGCTGGACGAGCTGGTCGGCTAGTGCGGTGACCACTATCGTTCACCGGGTTGGTCAGGCCGTTTGAGCATGTGGGCGGCTCCAGCGTTGGTGGCGTTCGCTACGGAGGCGGGCGTGTTCTCTTCGTTGGGCGGCGATCACGTTCGGGTGCCGGGCGTTGGC
>JAUPKO010000905.1 GCA_030837395.1 Actinomycetota bacterium
GTTGGCCAAGGTCCACCTGGCGGTTCGTTCCAATGACGTCCACACGCTGTACTCATATGCGTTGGCCATGTCGCTGGTCCAACTGATTCCACAGGCCGATCCGGAGGTCGTCCTGCCGGCGATCCTCCTGCACGACACCGGGTGGTCGAGGGTCCCGGCGGACGAGGTGTTGGAGGCGATCGCGCCGGACGGCGGCCGGCGGGACCTGGTGCTGGCGCATGAGCGCGAGGGTGCGGCGATCGCGGCCGATGTGCTGACCACCGTCGGGCACGATCCTGCGCGGACGACGGCCATCATCGCCATCATCGATGGCCACGACTCCCGGTCCGATGCGCTGTCGGTGGACGATGCGATCGTCAAGGACGCTGACAAACTCTGGCGGCTGACCCCACACGGCATCGACACGGTCATGGGGTGGTTCGGGCTCACCAGGGAGCAGGCCCATCTCCTGGTCGATAGCCGGGTGCACACCAAGCTCTTCACCGATGAGGCTCGCATCATGGCCAGAGGGCTGGCCGCCATGACCTGGACCGACACCCTTTCCCAGCGGGTGGAGTTGGGCTGAGCCCAGCAGCCGGATGCAACGGCAGCTCCCAGGGACTAGCGTCGGTGCCGGCGCGCACCAGCGCCGACGACACGCGCGAGAGTCCAGGGTGATGCGGTGATGGTCAGGGACGCGACTGGGCGCACCGTCACCTCCAAGGTGCTGGCGATCCTCGCCGCCTTCGAGTCCGCCCCGGGCGCGCTGTCGTTGAGCCAGATTGCCCAGAGCGCGGACCTGCCGCTGCCCACGGCGCATCGACTTGTGGCCGAACTCGTGCAGTGGGGTGCGCTGGAGCGGGAGGAATCCGGCCGCTACACCGTGGGCATGCGGCTCTGGGAAGTGGCCCAGATGGCCGGATGGCAACTGCGCGACACCGCCCGGCCCTTCCTGCAGGACCTATTCTCCCTCACGCAGGAGACGGCCCATCTGGCAGTTCGCGAGGGTCGCGAAGCCCTCTACGTCGACCGGGTCTACAGCTCCAAGCGAGTGCCGCGGGCGTCGCGGGTGGGCGGTCGGCTACCGCTCCATGCAACTGCCGTGGGCAAGGTGCTGCTGGCCTATGAGGAACCTTGGTTCCAGCAGGCCTACTTGAAGCAGCCCATGGAGTCACTGACCTCCCGCACCCACAGCAATGCCCGGCAGTTCCAACGCGAACTGAGGACGGTCAGCACGAACGGGTACGCCACCACCCACGAGGAGGTCCGCGCTGGTTCCTGCTCCATCGCCGTACCCGTCATGCTCGACGACGGCCGCGTCATCGCCGCCATCGGCTTGGTGATGCTCTCCACCCAGGCCCGCAGTATGAGCCGATTCCTGCCCCCGCTTCGTGGTGTGGCGCAGCGGATCGCCGTGGCGGTGGCCCGTCACCCTGCGGCTCTGCGCCTGCCGGTCGGGGGCACCGGCAAGTAGCGGCGCCAGCCTAAGTCGCTTCCGTTCAGTGGAAGACGCCGATTGTGACCCAGGTCTCAAGGCCGCATGGTTGCCCCCTCACGCACCCCGGTCCCGCCGCGGGGCACCAACGATCAGGAGTCTTCGTGTCGACATCTGCCGAAGCGAGTTCGGCCGGCCAATGTCCGGTGCATCACGGCTATGAGCCGTTTGACCTCAAGGACCCTTTCCCGGTCTATGCGGTGCTGCGGGAGGAAGACCCCGTCATGTACGACGAGCGGATCGACCACTGGGTGGTCACACGCTACGACGACATCAAGGCCGTGTTCGATGACTGGGAGACGTTCAGCAGCGAGAACGCCCAGGCACCTGTGCGCCCGCACAGCGCCGAAGCCAAGCGGATCATGGTCGAGGGCGGCTTCACGGCCTACTCGGGACTGTCGGCCCGGGTGCCACCGGAGCACACCCGGATCCGCTCGGTGGTCGCCAAAGCGTTCACACCCCGGCGCTACAAGGCGCTGGAACCCACGATCCGCCAGAACGTGATCGACCTGACCAAACGCATGATGGCCGGCGGCGACTCCGGCGATCTGCTGACCGGCGTCGCCTACCAATTGCCCACCATCACCATCCTGACGCTGATCGGCGCCGACCTCGGCATGATCGACGACTACAAGCGCTGGTCGGAGTCCCGCGCGGCGATGACCTGGGGCAACCTGACCGACGAGGAGCAGATTCCCCACGCTCACAATCTCGTCGAGTACTGGACTGAGTGCCAGCGCCTCGTGGCCGAGGCGCACGAGACCAACCCCGACAGCCTCGTCGGGGACCTCATCCGGGCACAGGCCGAGGGCGACGAGATCACCGACCACGAGATCGCTTCGGTGTGCTACAGCCTGCTGTTCGCCGGCCACGAGACCACCACCACGCTCATCACCAACACCTTCCGGATGCTGTTGAGCTACCCGGAGCAATGGCAGGCGGTGCTCGCCAACCCCAAAGCCATCCCCGGCGCGGTCGACGAGGTGTTGCGCTACAGCGGCTCGATCGTGGCCTGGCGCCGGCGGGCCCTGGCCGATGCCGAGGTCGGTGGCGTGGCCATCCCCAAGGGAGCGAACCTGCTGCTGGTCATGGGCTCGGCCAACCGCGACCCGAGCAAATTCGACGACCCCGAGGTCTTCGACATCACCCGCGGCAACGCCCGTGAGCACCTGTCGTTCGGCTTCGGCATCCACTACTGCCTTGGCAACATGCTCGCGAAGCTGCAAACCCGCATCGCCGTGGAGGAGGTCTCCGCGCTGGTGCCGTCACTGGAACTCGTCGACGGCGACGCCATCGAGTTCGCCCCCAACCTGTCCTTCCGCGTTCCCTTGTCGCTGCCCGTCCGTTGGAGTGAGGAGAAGTCCCATGCATGACACGCGTTACATCCAGTTCTTCGACGGCGGCCACGACGCCGACATCGAGATCCTGGGCGGGAAAGGCGCCTCTCTGGTGTCGATGACCGCCGCCGACATGCCGGTCCCCCCGGGCTTCGTGGTGACCACCCGCGCCTACGCCGCCTTCCTGCACGAGACTGGGCTGGACGCCACCATCCACCGGTGGTTGAGCACGCTCGACCCCGATGACCACGTGCACGTCGATGCGGTCGCGGCGGAGATTCGCGCCGAGATGGAATCCCGCCCGGTGCCCGACGAACTCCGCGCGCAGACCTACCTCGCGTTCCACGACCTCATGGAGCGCTTCGGCCGCGAGGTGCCCGTCGCGGTGCGCTCGTCGGCCACCGCCGAGGACCTGCCCGACGCCAGCTTCGCCGGCCAGCAGGACACCTACCTGTGGGTGATGGGCATCTACAGCGTGACGGACTACATCCGCCGGTGCTGGGCGTCGCTGTACACCGCCCGAGCCATCACCTACCGGCTCAAGCACAACATCCCCGACGAGGGCCTGTCCATGGCTGTGGTCGTGCAAAAGATGGTGAACGCCAAGGCTTCCGGCGTCGCCATCACCATGAATCCGGGCACCGGCGATCGCTCCAAGATCACCATCGACGCTTCCTACGGCGTGGGTGAGATGGTCGTCTCCGGGCAGGTCACGCCCGACAACATCGTGCTCGACAAGGTGATGATGACCATCATCTCCGAGCACATCGGCGACAAGCACGCCGAACTCGTGCCCGACCCGGCCAGCCAAGGCCTCGTGGAGCGGGAGGTGGAACCCGAGCGTGCCGCCCGCCGCTGCCTCACCGACGCCGAGGTGATCCTGGTGGGTCAGATGGCCAAGAACGCCGAGAAGCACTACAAGTGCCCGCAGGACGTGGAGTGGGCGTTGGATGCGGATCTGCCCGACGGCCAGAACCTGCTGCTGCTGCA
>JAUPKO010000906.1 GCA_030837395.1 Actinomycetota bacterium
GGACAGTCCCGGCGAATGTGACGTCCGTGCACTCAGTTGCCATCGGTGCCGGCGGGGGCGCTAGCAGTCCGGTCGAAGCTTGCGCACAGGGTGGCGACGGCGCAATCGTCACGAGCGATATCGCTGTCACTCCGGGCCAGGTGCTTCACGTCTATGTTGCGACCGGCGGTTCAACTGGCGGGGCTGCCGGGGCGGGTGCCTCCGGTGGCGGCGGCGGTGGCGGAGCGACCGTGATTATGCGCGGTACCGACTACCTTGTCATTGCAGGTGGCGGTGGCGGAGCGGGCAGCCTTTCATCATGTGTTGGCGGTGCATCCGGTAACGGTGGCATCGCGGGCCGATTGCCCGATGGCGCAGGTGAGAACGGCGACAGCGGTGGCCAAGGAGGCGGTCGCTTTCACGGGCTAGGTGTCGGGGGCTCGCCCGGAAGCGCAAGTGCGAGTTTGGGTAGTGCCGGGAGTGGGGGCGGGATACTTTCGAATCTTGGCTATGGCGGTAACGGCGGAAATGGCGCTGCCTCCGGTGCGACCGGAGGGTTCAGCAGTGGACTCAATGGGGAGGGTGGTAACGGCGATACCGCGCTCTCTGATACCGCGGTCCCAGCAACGCCGGACGGTTCCGGTGGTGGCGGCGGTGGCGGTTACGGTGGCGGTGGCGGTGCCTACGGTCCCGGCGGCGGCGGCGCGGGCGGCAGCTTCGGGCCGAGTGGAACTACCTTTGGAACGCCGACACCTGGCACATCAGATCCAGGCGTCGGTGCGAACCTCTTTCAGGTCACAAACATCGGAGACGGCCGCGACGGCAAAGTCACCTTCAGCTACACCGCCGACCTGGGGGTGGACCCTGTACCGGGCGCGGTCTCACCATCGGTGAAGTACCCGAAGAAGGGCAGCAAGAAGGGGAGGGCCGCGGTGAAGTGGTCGGCCGTTGCGGGGGCGACTGGATACCAGTACCGCGTGGCCAAGAGTAAGGCGAAACTCACCACGGCCGGGTGGTCGTCCGCTCGGACGTCCACGACGTTGACACTCAAGCGGACTGCGAAGAAGCGTTACCTCGAGGTGCGCGCAATCAACAGCGGCGGTGCCGGAGTTGCGGCGCGTAGGACCATCAAGGCGAAGTAGCGGGTGTCGGCTGGTCGGCAGGTAATCCACAATCTCTGTTGATATCCCACGACGTCCCACAAGGTCGCTGCGCGCAGCGATAGGGTTGAGCTAGCTGCTATGGCAATTCCGTGGTCAGCGGTATCGACTGTCCATTGGGGGACTGATGCTGATTTCCGTTGCGCCGAGACTTCTGCTGCGCGCGCTGATGGCTGTGGTGGTCCTTGCGATTGTGGGGACAGCGCTCAGCGGCCCGAGCGCTGCGGTCGAACCAACGGGTGGGATTTCCGGAACGGTGACGTGGCCCGGGGGCGCGATGCACTCCGGAGCCGAACCGTACGTGTCGGTGATGACACAAGACGGCACGCCGGTCGGGCAGGCGACCGTCTCCTCGAACGGCAGTTATGCCGTGACAGGACTTGATGCGGGGACTTACATCGCGCAATTCGGCGAAGGTTCAGACATCTATGCGAGCACCTACTTCGGTGGATCCTCACTTGAGAATGCGGCGGCGATCACTGTGGGCGTCGGCACGGTTCCCGCTATCGACTTCGCGGCTGTCTATACGGCCTCGATTCTTGGAACGGTGTCGGATTCGCGCGGCGTCCCGCTGCGAAGTCCTCGTCAGTTGTGGGTTGACCTATTCGATGAAGCGGGCGACAACGTGAAGTCGCTGCCCGTCAACTTTGACGGGACCTTTGGCCTCTGGGGTTTGAACCCTGGCCAGTACCGCGTGCGCATCCAGGACTATTCGTATTCGTATCTGTCCGAGTACTACGGCGAATCGCGGACGCTTGAAGGCGCGGCGACAGTAGAGGTTGTTGCGGGTACGTCTACTTCCGGGATCGATGTTTCGCTTGACCTTTCCGTTGTCGCTTCCGGTCGATTCGTCGGTCCAGGCGGCAGCCCGCTCGACTCAGGTTCCTGGATCATGGTCCGCGCGTACGACGAGTCCGGCACTCAGGTTGGGCAGGCGCAGGCATCGATCGATGACGGGAAGTTCGAACTGTCAGAAATTCCCAGTGGGCGCTACCGCTTGGCGTTCACCGACATCGGATGTGGCTACAAAACGAGCTACTACAAGTCAAGCGCCACTTTTGTTGAATCCGCAGGCGTTGAGGTGCTTCGGGGCCAGATCCTCGACCTGGGAGATATTGAGCTCTCGTCGAGCAGTGGTTGCGCGCCGGATGGTGTTGACGGGAAACCGGTTGCCGCAGTGAGTGGTTCAGCTCTGACAGTGTCCTGGGATGGCGCAGTTTCGCAGGGTTCACCGGCCGTGACTGGCTACCTTGTGTCGTCCCTGCCAGCGGGAGCTGGCTGCACGACTTCAGGTGCCGCCTCCTGCGTTGTGACAGGCGCGTCGCCGGGCGTCGACTACCGCTTCTTCGTCACGGCCACCAACGGCGACGGTGCGTCGATTCCGTCGTCGCCGAGTTCCGTGATTCGCGCACCCGCCGCTGTCCCTGCGTTGGTTCCTGCCCGCGACGCAGTGACCAAACAACAACAGGTTCGGAAGGTCCCGACGACCGTCCGGCGCGGTAAGTCCAAGACGCTGCCGACGCGAACAGATGCGCGAACGAAGATTCGTTGGACCTCGACGACACCACGGACTTGCGTGGTCCGTGGCGGCAAGGTTTACGGCCGCAAAGCGGGGAAGTGCCGACT
Organism: Actinomycetota bacterium; assembly: GCA_030837395.1. GTDB lineage: Bacteria > Actinomycetota > Actinomycetes > S36-B12 > UBA10799 > JACJWR01. The sequence continues at coordinate 2,766 of JAUPKO010000906.1, forward strand.
CCGGGCAGTTGCTGCGGCGCACGACGAATGGCTGCGCTATGAGACAACGAGAGCACTTCGGGTTCGGTAGCGCCGCACGCTCGGCGTCTTGATCTGAGTGACGGGGTCGAAATGCCCGGACCTGGGGCAGCGGGGGCGAGACGGTCGCCCCAGGAGGTGGCAGGCGTCCTTGTCTGTGGCGGCCGGTTTCGGTGGTAGGTGCGGCGGCTGCCGTCGAACTACTTGGTCGACGCGTTTTGGTCGGCGGGCTTTCGCAGGATGCCGCCGAGGGGTTGCGTCGACACCTTCCAGTTGACAGCCGGTGGGATTCCGGGCATCCCTGCCACGACGACGATGTTTCCAGAGCCGACCGGCTGGCGGTTGATGCTGCAGTTATATCCCTGCGGCCGCCACCAGGTCATAAACTCGCAGTACGAGCCGAGCCACACATCCTCGTAGGGGTGGCCGAACCCGCTCCACGCTGTGGACTTCAAGTTGCACATCGGATCCGAGCCGTTCTGGCAAATCTGAATTGATGCCACTGGTGCCGACTGGCTCTGCGTCTGGTCGAACACGTTGTAGAGAAGTGGTTCCGAAACCTCCGTCGTCTGACCCGCGATGCCGAGCGCGTCGCGGGTGTAGAACGGGACGTACGCCTGCGGGATGGATGTTCCGCTGGTCACTTGGTTGTTGTAGCCAGGCGTGTTGAGGCGTGCGTTCCAGAAGTACGAACCCCACACGTCCGACCACTCGGCGTTGATGACGTCGTGGTAGACCTTTCGGGTGCAGTCCAGAGTCGCCCGGTCGCGGCCGGGTTGGTGCCGTTGTCGCCGATGGCCGCGGGGTAGAGGCTCAGTCCTGCCTTCGTGAGGGCAGCGGTCGAGACAGCGGACCACTTCTGGCCAACCGCGCCCATGTCGGCAGCGACAGTAGCGGCTTGGGCGCTCGTCGGGAGCTGAC
>JAUPKO010000907.1 GCA_030837395.1 Actinomycetota bacterium
CTGCCTTTGCAAGGCAGATGTCAGGAGTTCGAATCTCCTAGGCTCCACAGGTAAAACCGCAGCTAGACAGCGGTTTGCAAGGAAGGTCCCGTCCGGTCGACCGGCTCCGTGACCACACCCTGCCCACACTTTCGCGTTAAAAGCGCGTTCATCGCCACCCCGACCGCATCAACATCGGACCCGTACAGGTGCCCGTATCGGTCCAGGGTGAGTGCAGCGCTCTCATGGCCGAGCATGTTCTGCAAGCTCTTGATGTTCGCACCGGCCTGGATCGCCAGACTGGCCGCGGTGTGCCGCAACTCGTGGATCTTGAACTCGTAGACAGTCCTGGGCTCCCCATCCGGGCCTACCTCGACACGCGGGAACAACCCTGCCGCCGTCACAGCCTGCGACCACCAACGCCGCCGCACGTTCGTCCCCCGCATATGCCCGCCGGCCGTGTCCGGGAACACCAGATCGTCCGGACTACCGGGTACGAGCATGTCGGCGACGTAGGCCGGGAGACTGATCGTCCTGCCCTTACCACCCTTAGGCGTGCCGACGACGAACCTGCTGTCGACCAGCGTCACCGACCTCGCCACCCGGACCGTGAGCCGCTCCAGGTCTAGATCCCGCCACCGCAGCTCGGCCACCTCGCCGAACCGCAGCCCACAGGCCCCCAGGACGTACACCAGCGGCCTGTGCTCGCCAGCAGCGTCGGCCAGCGTGTGCAACTGCTCCAACGTCAGGAATCGCTGCTCTACGGCCCCGACAGCGGGCAGCTCCACACCGTCGACAGGATTGACGACCAGCCGGTTATCGGCGACCGCCATCGCAAGCACCTGCCGCAAGACCCCGACCGTCTTGTGGACTGAGGCCGGGGCGTGGCTGGCGCTCAACTCGGCCACCCACCCGCGCACCAGCTCCCGGCTGATGTCACCGAGCGCGACATCGGCACGTTCGGCGATGAAGGTATCCAGCACCACCCGGTACCGGGCCCTGGTCGACGGCTTCAGGTTGTGCTTGGACTCCAGCCAGTCGGCCGCGAACACCCCGAGGGTGACCCGGCCCGCGGCCGGCGCCACATATGCGCCGCGCCGTTTGTCGACCTCCAGTTGATTCGCCCAGGCCTCGGCGTCTCGCTTCGTGCGGAAGCCACGCTTATCGGTCTGTCGGCGATCCGGGGTCCGGTACCGAACCCGGTAGCGGGTTGACCCCGCGGCGGTCTGGTACCGCTCAACGGTCGCCATCGGTGTCCCCGTGGCTCCGTCCGCGCTTCTGCCGCTGGAGCTGCATGTACAGATCCATGTCGAACACTTCGCGCTCCCACTCCGGCCATCCCAGTTCTACAAACGAGGAGACAGCCCCCCAAACGAGCGGATTCTGGGCCGTGAGCCAGCCCCAAACCCATTGGGCACTAAGAGGTTTGGGCCAACCCGCTACCTCGACCTGGTCATCGGCTCGAACCACTCCCCCAGGACTCGGTACCGCACCTTCGGAGCCGGGTGCCTCCGCGTCGTGACGCAGCGGCATCAGAAGCGATGCGGGTGAAACTCCCAGCGCAATCGCTATGGCAGCCAGGTCATCTACGTCCACTCGTCGGGTGCCGGCTTCGATCCGCTGAATCCCCAGCAATGGAATATCTCGATCCAGCCGGCGCAACTCGGCCGACAACTCCGACCCGGATATTCCGCGGGCATCCCGTATCCAGCGGATATTCCTCCGCACCGTTTCTCCTGTAGCGCCGAGGGGTCTTCCCGACTTCCGCTTCTCTCCTGCCATACGGCGACTCTAGCCCTCAGATCTGATAGCTAGCACCCTCTTACTTGACAGCGGGTAACCAGACGTGCATTCTGATGTAGTCCTATATCAATCCTGATGGCAAGGAGAAGTGAATGAAGGTATCGCCCGAGGTCGCCGCAGCCGCGGCCGATCTGGTGGCACAAATGGAAGCGCAGGTACCCATCGACCTGCTCCCACCCGTGTCCATGCCCGAACACGTCGCCAACGTGCTGCACACCACGGTCGACGCGCTCGCCCAGGATCGCTACCGACGCAGGGGCGTGCCCTGGTGCAAGGTCGGCGGCCGGGTCCGCTACCTCAGGACGGATGTCCTGAAGTTCCTCGCGGCCAACCGGTTCGGTGGTCCAGATGCTGCCTAACCCATTCAAGAGTGAAGCCCCGGAGGTTGCCGCCTCCGAGGCCTCAATGCCAATTCCTCACGTCACGATTCAGAAAGGCGATACCAGCATGTCACAAGCACCCGACAACCGGGACCGCACCGTCGAACTACTCGCCGACGCCGGCAGCCTCACCGAGCTCGCCCGACGCTGGCTCGTCGGGGCGGAGCGGGCGCTCCCCGCCGACGCCCCACTTTTCGCCGCCGTCGACATCGTCAATGGGATCGCGCACCTGAAGAAGGCCGCCGAGAAGATCAAGCGGGCCGAGATCGCACTGAACGCCGACAACCCGTACCCGGTCGACCCGACCGGTCCGCTCACCATCGGCGGCATCCCCGACTCCGATCTCGGGCCGCTGATCGACGCCACCATTGCCCCCTCGAACCTCGGAATGGATGACCGCTGCTGCCTCGGCTACCCCGACGCCGAACCGTGCAAC
>JAUPKO010000908.1 GCA_030837395.1 Actinomycetota bacterium
TGGCTCGACCACACTCGGAACTGATCACGATCCGTGGCGGGAACACCCAACAAATCAGAGATCACCGCCGCAGGCAAGATGGCGGCGAAGTCGGTCACAAAGTCCGCACACCCCGACCCCTCGTCGAGGCGCTCGAACAACTCCGCCGCCATCTGCGTGATGGCGTCTTGTAGACCGGCAACTCTGCGCGGAGTGAACGCTCGGCTCACCAGGGCGCGCAACTGGTCATGTCGCGGAGGGTCCATCACGATCATCATCGGCAGGAACGAACCGATGAAATTCGATCCCGGCGGGGTGGGGAATATCCCGTCCACCGAGGAGTACGTGCCGTGATCCAGTGCTGCGGCCTGAACGTCTGCGTGCCGACTCAATACCCAGGTATGTGATTCCTCGGCGCGGTACACCGGAACCGTGTCGCGCAACATCCGGTACGTCGGATAGGGATCGCTGAGGATCGAGGCATCGAACGGGTCATAACGGATCTGCACCGCGACCATAAGGAGCTCCTACCGCGAATGACGACGGTCTAGACTCGGAGTCTAAACGCAGAGAATGAGGTGGGCAACGTGTGTTTCCACCGGAGATCTGACCCGGACGAATCTGTAGCCGAGACAGTACTGACGACCAAGACCAATGCCGTCGCCGCGATTGCTGGAGCGCCGGCAAACTCGCCGACGCGTTGCCGCTTCTGTCGACGACGCAATCTGGATTCGTAGGGCTCGTCCAAGACGACACGCGCGGCCCTACGGTGGAGTTTGAGTTAGAGCGACGGGCTTTCGTTTGCTTGAGCCAGCGCCCCAGCATCATGGCCCAGACGATCAAGGAGTCGGTTGAGTGGGGCGAGGATGATGACCAGTCTGGGCGATTGGAGCGCACACCTTCGAAATGACACCACGCCAGTAGCCAGCATCGCCAACAAAGTTAGTGCGAGCAGACAGGCCATGCGCTTCCTCCTTTTGATGCGGTCATCATCTGTGAGTGCCGTGCGGCAGAAGCTGCGTAGGCGTTCAGTTGCACTTTGTCAGCACTCGGACCGCTCCATGTTGAGCGGATCGCCTGGTCTGACCGTAGAACTTACTGCGCGGGCCCGGTAGGTCTCACATCGTTGAACTTTTCGGCATACTTTGTCTCCCGGAGACAAAGGGTGCACTACTGTGCCTAGTGTGCTTGATTCGTCGCGAGGTGAAGGCGCCCCTGCACCCGCATTAGCTGACTTGCTCGGCCGCGTCGGCGACCTGGTCACGGGCCTACCCGAGGCCATCCATCGGCTTCTCGTTGAGCAGGTCACCGAACTTACGGCCGATCAGCAGCTCAGGGATTTGCTGAGCGACACCGTCGCGGCGAACGTGGGCACCTGGTTATCCGTCATCCGCTACTCGATTCCGATCGACCACGTCGAAGCGCCGACGGCTGCCCTCGAACACGCGCGTCGGATGGCGCAGCGTGAGATCCCCGTCAACGCGCTGCTACGCGCCTACAGGCTCGGGCATCAACACGGGCTCAATCTCATCATCGCCGGTTTGCGAAGCGCGGACCTCCCCCCCGAACAGAAACTGGCACTCTTCGAGCAGATCACCAGTGTGTCGTTCCGCTATATCGACTGGATGTCCGAACAGGTGCTGGAGACTTACCAGGTCGAGCGCGCGCACTGGGACGACAACCGGCGGAGTCTGCGCGAACAAGCCATCCGCGACATACTGGACGGACGCCACATCGACGTGACCGAGACCTCGTACTCCATGAGGTACCCGTTGAGCGCAACGCATATGGCCCTCCTGGTCTGGCTCAACCAGGATGCGAGCGCCGATGCCGATCAGCTCATCTTCCTGGAGCGATTCGCGCGGGACGCGGCCTCCGCGGCTGGAGCCGAGCAACTGCTCTACCACTCGATTGACCGCCTCGTCGCGTGCGCGTGGATGACGGTCCCCGACCCGTCCAGCTCACTATCTCAGCTGCGCGCCTTCGCCCAAACCTGCAACGAGAGCCCGCGAATGGCGGTCGGCGCGCCGTCTCGGGGGCTGGATGGCTTTCGTCGGACCTACCGGCAGGCTGAGCAGGCGCGCGCAGTCGCAATGGCGGCCGAAGGCACCGTCCGGCGATTCGTCGCTGCCCAAGACTCCGGTTTGGCGCTCGCCTCGATGCTGGTGGCCGATGTCCCGACATTGAAGTCCTGGGTCCACGAGGTGCTCGGCCCGCTCGCTTCGAGCAGCACATCGGATCGCCGTTTGCGAGAAACGCTGAGCACGTTTCTCCGCGCCGGTGGCAGCTTCAAGGCCGCGGCCGTGGACCTCCACATTCACGGCAACACGGTGAAATACCGCGTGAATCGGGCGGTCGAGCGCCGGGGCCGAGCCCTGACCGATGACCGACTGGACGTCGAGTTCGCACTGCTCATGTGCGATTGGTTCGGTGACGCAGTCCTGACCTGACTCGGGAGCGCGCTCAGTGTCGTGTGAGCCGGAACTCGCTCGGAGAGCGGCCCGTCCATCGCTTGAAGGCGTGCGAGAAGTTGGCCAGGTCGCCGTATCCCAGTTCCGTGGCGATCTGACTCGCCGACATCGAGCGGGTGAGCAAGAGCAGCATGGCGCTCTCGCGTAAACATGACTGGCGCAGCGTTTTAAAGGTTGTCCCCTCTTCGGATAGACGCCTCTTGAGCGTGCTCGTGGACACCGAGAGTTCGTCTGCCACCCATTGGCTACTTCGCCGTCCGGGGTCCTTCTCCAGCAGTTGTCTGACCCTCGCCGAGATGGACGTTGCGCCGCTGCGCTGGTCGAGTGTGCGCTTCAGCTCGGCGACGGCGAGTCGATACGCGAGGGGATCGGAGAAGCGGCACACCTCGTCGAGCGTGTCCGCGGGAACGTGCAGATAGGACATCGGAGCGTCGAAGAACACGCGCCCGGCTAGCGCAGGGTCTTCCTGGTAGGAAGCCGGCGCAACGGGCGCTGGCCAACCCACATGAAGCGCGACGGTCGGCGCGGGACCTACGAGCATGTCCATCAGTCGCAACAACGCCGATCCGGTGTAGGTGACGGCCAGGCAGTCCAGAGCGGGATCGCCGGTGTGTCCGCTCAGCCCAACGGTGAGGCCGTCGTCATTCGGATGGAACTGTGGATTGATGGCTGCGGTGATCAGCGGCAGATAGGTGAGCAGCTCCACGATCTCGGCGACCGAGCCGGCACTCACCAGCGGAACACTCAACGGGCCGAAGGACGTCAACTGGGCCTGCCCGGCGAACGCGAAGCCGAGCAGCGTTCCCTGGTCGACGTCGAGATCGGGGTAGACCTCGCGAAGCCACCGCAAGGGGGCCTGAATGTCACGCCGGATCAAGGTGGCCTCGTCTGTACCTTCACGCGCCATGACGTCTCGAAGCCGCGCGACGACGTCGGGGTCGAGCGCGTGGCTCTCGAGCATCTGCACGAACGCCAGCGGCGGCACACCCGCATCGTTGAGGTTCACCGAACATGCCCCTCTGAGCCGAAATCACAAGTATCTGACTCCTGCGAACATAGCCGCAGCCACCTTCCTCGATGAGACTTTCACCAAGTAACCGAGCACGAACCTATGAGGAGTTGGCCATGGCGGTTGTCACCTTCGTCTCCCACGACGGCGAGAAGCGCGAAGCGCCTCTGCAGGCAGGTCAGTCGCTGATGCAGGTTGCGACAAACAACGCGATACCCGGTATCGACGGCGACTGCGGCGGCGAGGCCGCGTGTGGCACCTGCCACGTGGTCGTCGATCCGCAGTGGTCGGAGCTGGTGGGCCTCTCCGGCACCGAGGAAGAGGAGATGCTCTCGATGAACCCCGAGCGTCAGCCGACGTCTCGGCTGTCGTGCCAGATGCCGGTGTCCGAGGCGTGGGACGGCTTGATCCTCCACACCCCCGAATTCCAAATGTGACGACAACGAA
>JAUPKO010000909.1 GCA_030837395.1 Actinomycetota bacterium
CCACTGCTGGTACTGACCTTTCCGGTGGAAGTGGCCATGTTCAGGGAGTGGCGACTGACGTGACGGGATCGGGCGCGAACGCGTCCGAGGATGCCGGCCGGCAGCGTCGCTACGACTTCGGCCTCGCGGTTCAGCAGGAACGTCTGGATCAGGGGCTGACCCAGGAGGCACTCGCCGCCCAGATCGGTTTCGACCGAAAATCAATCAACCGCCTCGAAAACGGCACCACCGCGATGACGCTGGATCGGATCTGGCGGGTCGCGGACGCCCTGGACGTCAGCATCGGAGAACTCGAAAGTCGGGCAGCCGACATCGCTAACGAACGACGGCGGCGACAACCGCAATAGCGATCAAACCACCCAGCACCGCCAGCGTTATCCATCGTCGGGTCCGCGGGTTCACCCGCCCAGCCTACCGAGTGCCACCGGCCCCGGCCGCAGCGGAAGTGGCCCAGCCCCGGCGGACCGGCCGCTGACCCCTCGCCAACCCGTGTCGGCACGGTAGCCTCGGACTGTGACTGAATCCGTGCCTGGTGCGTTAGCTGAGCAGCGCGCCCTCGAGCAGGAAACCGCGGTCGACGCCGACGGCGTCAACGCAGTGATCCTGGGCACAGTCGCCTGGGCCGCAGCGGCCGTTGTGCTTCGCCTGTTCTTCTACGACGACTTGCTGGCCAGCGGCGCCAGTTGGTGGTTGTGGGTGTGCGTGACCGGTTTCGGGTTGGGCTTGATCGGGCTGCCGTACGTGCTGCGCCGACGCCAGGCGTACCGCCGACATGCCGCAGCGGCGGATGCGGGAGAATCTCTCACGTGACCGCTGTCCTAGACCCGACCTGCTCGAAGGCCGTCGATGAGGCCCGTCTCGCTGCCGTCGCCGAGGTGGGTGCCGAGGCGGTCGGAGAGCACGTCGAGGCGGCCGCCGACGACGACCGAGTCGTCACGCACCTATTCGAATGCCTCGACCCCGCGTACGTAGGTTGGCGCTGGGCCGTGACGGTGGCCCGTCCACCCCGCGCCCGGACTGTCACCATCGACGAGGTAGTACTGGTGGCCGGGCCCGAGTCGATTGTCGCCCCGCAGTGGGTACCGTTCGGTGAGCGAATTCTGCCGGGCGACCTCAGCGTCGGTGATGTGCTGCCCAGTACCGCGGATGACGAGAGGCTCGTCCCCGGGTTCACCGCCAGTGGCGACACCGAGTTCGAGTTGGAACCGCCGCTGTGGGAGCCGGGTCTGGGCCGACTTCGAGTGATGTCCCCGATCGGCCGGGAGTACGCCGCAGAACGCTGGGAGAGCAGTGATACCGGCCCAGGCAGCCCGATGGCGAGGTCTGCCGCCGAACCATGCGCGACCTGCGGCTTTCTGCTGCCGATGGCCGGACCTCTGGGCCAGGCCTTCGGTGTCTGCGGCAATGCATATTCCCCGAGCGACGGCAGCGTGGTCTCGATGGCCTACGGCTGTGGTGCCCATAGTGAGTCGGTGGTCGAAACTGCTATCGCCACGATCGACATCGTGATCGACGACCTTGGCTATGACGACTTGGGCAGCCACATCGACGCCGAAACTGACGCCCCGGCCGACCCCGAAACCGCCGCCGACCCCGAAGCCGCCGCCGAAACCACCGCACCGGCCGACCCCGAACCGCCATCCGAAATGACCGCCGACCACGTCGAGAGCCAGCCGGCCGATACTGAGGAGTCCCCGTGAAGCGCACGTTGACCTTTGCCCTGGTGGCTGTCGCTGGTCTCGGCCTAGCGGCCTGTGAGAAACCGAATCCAGGCGCGACGGTGTGGTCCGGTACCAATTCCGAACACAGCCAGGCCCTCTGTTGGTCCACCGACCCGGCAGTGGCTGGTACCAGGGACTGCGCTCAAGACGTGATAGCCAAGTTCGTCGCCGGCGGCAAGGCGCCGGTGATCACCGTCACCCCCGGCAACACTCTCGGTATCAGCGTTGACCCCGAGGTCGCCGACAACGGCTGGTTTCCGGTGATCGGGCAGGAACGCCTGTCCCAGACGCCCATCACTTCCACCTACTTCCGGTTTACCTTCCCCACCCTCCAGCAAATACCTGCGGACGGCTTCACGCTGCAGATTGTCGCTCGCGGCAGCAAACCGGATATCACCCGCGGGCTCTGGATCTACAAACTGCAGCCCGCGGCCAGCTGACCAGGCCGGAGCTAGGCCCTGTCCGACTAGGGCGGGCCGGAAAGGTCGCCGGCGTCAAGGATCCGGTATGAGTACCCCTGCTCGGCTAGGAACCGCTGCCGGTGCGCCGCGAAATCCGCATCCACGGTGTCCCTGGTGACCACCGTGTAGAAGTGCGCCGTCCGACCATCGGATTTGGGTCGCAGGATCCGCCCAAGGCGTTGGGCCTCCTCCTGCCGGCTCCCGAAAGTGCCCGACACCTGCACGGCAACGCCCGCTTCGGGGAGGTCCAGCGAGAAGTTCGCAACCTTGGACACGACCAGCGTCAGTAGCTCGCCGCTGCGAAACGCCTCGAACAGCACCTCCCGGTCGCGCACCGAAGTCTGACCCGTCACCACCGGCGCGTCGAGCGCCTCACCGAGTTCCGCGAGTTGGTCGAGGTACTGCCCGATGACCAGTACCCGCTCCCCCTTGTGTCTGGCGACGATGTCCTCGACCACCCTGTTCTTCCACGGTGAGGAGGCAGCCAATCGGTAGCGCTCCTCCGGTTCGGCTGTGGCGTAGGCCAGTCGATCCGAGTCAGGCAGGGTGACACGCACTTCCACACAATCCGCCGGGGCGATGTACCCC
>JAUPKO010000910.1 GCA_030837395.1 Actinomycetota bacterium
GCGTGGGCTGCTGCCGCAGCGGTGGAGAGCGTGCGCAGCTGTCGCCTGCTGGCGCCGCAGGCGTCCGCGACGTGCTGCGGGCTGCGCCAGTGCTCGGCCGCTGCCAGTGCGTCCCGGAACGTCGTCTTCGCGCAGCACGGCTGCTCGTCCTTCAAGGTCCAGCGGTCAACCTCGCCGCGGAACGTCATCGCTGGAAGCTCGAGCCGCCCGGCTCGTCGCAGCCATTCGCGAAGAGCCGGGACGGCGTGGTCGACCAAGCTGATGCAGGACAGGTACCCGCCGAAGGCCGCCGCGACACGCTCGCCCTCCAGGTCGTGGGGGACGTCCACTCGCCAGTCGTGGTGGATGACCACGGCGTGACGAGTGACCTCTGCGCCGTTCACGGCGGACGTGCGGCACGTCACCGACGTGGCCAGGGGCCGACCTTCCGGCGCCGGACTTCTAGCGGGAAGGCGAGTGAGGGCCCGAGCCCAGTCCGTCATGACAACGCCCCATTCCCGCCTCGATCACACTAGAAGGGGGTACCGACAATCGACCGCCCTGGCCGGTCGCCAACCCCGCTGACAGGAGGGGAGCCGCCCGTCTACTTTGCCCTCCGACTCCGTCTCATGCCAGTGAGCGAGGCTGGCGGGGTCGACCGTTGGCGTCAGTGGTCGCACCCGTTCAGGCTGAAAGGGCCGGCAGTTCCATGGCCAAGATCGCGCGCGACATTCGAACGCCGCCGCCTGCTCAACTCACGGACGTGTCGTGCCCCCAGGCAGCAGCCACAGGCGTGAATCAGGTGTCATGCCACAGCCACTGCAGGGGAAACAGAGCGGTTGGCGCGCGGTCCCGATGGCACTCTCACTGCACACGTACCTGGTGGACTGATCGTGTCAATGTGCCTCGACACCCCGAACGAAACCTCACACGTCGGGCGCTTCTCCTCATTGAGGAGTGCCATCTGCTCTTCACCTGTTCACTCTCGAAGCTCCAAGTGGACGACTGTGGGTCGCGGACGGTCAACCCGGCCGACCCTTCGCGCGTCGGTGAGTGACCAGAATTCAAGCGTCGCTGGCATTGGGCAGGAGCGACGGCCGGTTGGGCTACGGGGACGTCTACCCATTCCGGCTGACAGCTGCTTGCCGTATGGTCACAGCCGTCGGTTCGAGTGGGTGTTAGGGGGCCTCCACTGTGGCTGGAATGTTAGGAGCTGAGGTTGAGGCTCTGCTGTCGTTAGCGGATTCGTTCGCAACCTCAGCGCAACGCCTCAGCGATGTGAACGATCGACTCTCCGCTGTCTTGAAGGGCGCCACTTGGGAAGGAGAGCGGGCCGACGCGGCCCGGTCCCAGTGGTTCTCGAGTAGTGCCCCGATGCTGATGGCCGCGCGGAGACTCCTGCTTGACTGCGAAGAGTCCCTCAGAAGAAATGCACTAGAGCAGAGCGCTGCATCCGCGGCAACCAGCACACTGACCGAACCGGGTCTCGATGGGTCACGCCCACCCGCAGATCCCGGTCAAGTCCCGACGGGGGGTCGAGAAGCTGCCCCCTATGGTGGCAACGAGCCAGCACCATTGGATCAGCATCAAGATGAGGTGGAGGCGGGCGTTTTCAGATGGTTGGATCTGAACGCGCCGGTGTTTCGCACCCGGCCACGGACGCCGACCGTCGATCTGATCCGGCCGGGCGACGTGACTCAGGGAGCGGCGGGAACCTGTTACGCCCTCTCAGCGTTCAAGTCAATGGCTGCCACACCCGAGGGGCGACAACTCATCTTTGACAGCATACGTCCCTTGGGGAACGGCATGTACGAGGTTACGTTTCCGGATCAACCAGACATCCACTACCGCGTTTCGGACGACCTGCTATACAGGGAAGTCAACGGTAAGTGGGTCGCTGTCTATGCAAGCACCGGTGAGGTTGGGTGGCCGGCACTTCTCGAGAAGGCATGGGCAATGCGCAATTCCGACCTAGATAGCTACCAGGAAATCGAAGGCGGCCACGCTTGGCGGGTTTTTCAGGCGTTTGGTCTTCAGACGGACGGCGGATCTTTGGCATTTCACGATCTCCGTGACTACTCGCAGGACCTAGACAATCCCGATTCTGTTAGTCGGCCAGCGACGCTCCAGACGTTCGTCGTCCAGGAGGCCGGCAGTGCCCGAATCTCGGGCAGCCTTCTTGACGCTACATGGGACAATTTGAAAGTGACGAATGGACATGAGATCAGTTTGAGGGGCCACTTCGTGGGTTCCGATGGCCGGACGTACTTCATTGTTGAAAACACGTGGGCGAACTTGGGCAATCCGGCGTACTTCGGTAGTGACGGTGCATTTCATCCCTCTACACAATGGAACGTACCCGATCACCGCGACGTAGGTCTTCCTCCAAACTGGGCAACCCTGAGCCAGAATCAGTTCATCGTTTCGGCGGAGGAAGCAGACGATATGTTCCGAGGCGTCACTAGGGCGTACGTCGACTGAGCTGGTGCACACCTCGGCATCCGGGTCAACATTGGGAAGGTCAAATTGAAGCGCCGCAACTGGCAGAGGATCGCGCTAGCAGCAGTAGGCGCGGCTCTTGTAACTACATGTGCGTCATGCGGGGGAGTCAACGTGAACGAAGATTTGGTGGGGCAGTCCGGGCCGGCTGGAAGCAGTCTCGCCCAGGGGCAACTCGCTACGCCTGGGCCGTCTGTTGATGACCTCGTCGACATGTCCACTTATGTCTTTACGGGTCAGGTACTTGAGTCAAGTCCCGGGGAAGTGGTGCTCAGAGTCGAAGTCCCCTTGAAGGGCGGCCTCGATTCTGGCGAGGACCTTACTGCGACTGTTGGAATTGAAGCGCCGAGCTTGGGAGTTGCAACGACGGGAGTTTGGCTCATTGGAACGAACCCGGAGCCCTACGTCATCTCCGGGAGCTTGTTCGGGATCACACTCGAGGAAGTCCAAGGCGCATTGGCAATTGAGAACTGATCCTGACGCCCTCTAGGCCGGCATCAGCCGTCGCCCAGGGCAGACGCTGATGCCGGCCTGTCCGGTTAGGCCGAGGCGAGGAGGGCCACGACTTGCACAAGGGCGATGGCGAACCGACCTCCCGTTACCCGACCCGGGCAGTTGGCGGCGGATGTGGCCGGGGATCTGGAGCGGAGCCTTTGTGACGCCAGCCGTGATAGGTGACGGTGCCCAAGTTGACGGAACCCTCCGAATGACCGGGCTCGTAGCGTCTCGCCACTCTCACTTCGACGTCGGCCTCGGGGAACGTCAGTCCGCGCACTCTGGTGCCACACAGGAACATCGTCAAGGGCACGCCGCCCTAACTGTCGCCGATAGACATCGCAAGGACCTCTTGCAGACCGTCGGCGGCCACCCGGATCGCCACGTCGGAAGCCCTGAGGACCGTATATCGCACCAACCTGTTCATCGAGGTCCCTTCTAATGCGTGAGGCCTCCGCCTTGGGAACCCACCCCTTGACGCAGAGGCTTAGACGAGGTCATCGGCCTTGCGAGTGCTTACCTGGTGCACGTCAGCTTTTGTGTTCACCGCGCACAGTCCCTGGGCGATCCAGCAGGTTGCATGGCCGACGCTGCCCGCAGTTTGGGATCCGCAACAGCAGGTCCAAGCCGGTCAGGTCGCGCGACAGCGGCCGGTTCTACTTCGGCCAGTGGGTGACGTCGCCTCGGCTGGAC
>JAUPKO010000911.1 GCA_030837395.1 Actinomycetota bacterium
AGGGGCTGCGCGGCCCCCGGAATTGTCTCCCGCCGCCCTTATCGTGGACTGCAACGACGACCGAAACATGTTGGGATACCGATCGACAATGACTGCTGCTGTAGCAACCAAGACCGACACGGCGCTGCGGTGCCGGGTCAACAAGGACGACTTCGCTGATGCGGTGGCGTGGGTGGCGCGCAGCATCCCCGCCCGGCCCGCCAACCCGGTGCTGTCGGGGTTGCTGATCACCGGTAGTCCGTTGGGGTTGACGGTGGCCGGTTTCGACTACGACACCTCCCGCCAGACCCACTTGCCTGCCGAGGTGGCCACGGAGGGTCAAGTGGTGGTGTCGGGGCGGCTGCTTTCAGAGATCACCAAAGCCCTTCCGGCCAAGCCGGTCGATCTCGCGGTGGACGGCCACCGACTGGTTCTGACCTGTGGGTCGGCGAAGTTCTCGCTGCCACTGATACCGGTCGGGGAGTACCCGGATCTGCCGGTGTCCCCGGCCGAGACCGGGTCGGTGCCCGCAGTGTTGTTCGCCCTGGCGGTGGGGCAGGTGGCGGTCGCGGCCGGCCGCGACGAGGCCATGCAGATGTTGACCGGTGTGCGCGTGGAGATCTCCGGCGCCACCGTCATGTTGGCGGCCACCGACCGATTCCGGCTGGCGGTGCGCGAGCTGGCCTGGCAGACCGCCGTCGATGACGCCGAAGCTGCGGTCATCGTTCCGGCCAAGGCGCTCGCTGAGGCGGCCAAAGCGGTGGCGCCGGGCTCAGAGGTTCACTTGGCCCTCGGCGATGGGGACACTGTCGGCCAGGATCGGCTGCTCGGGATTCACAGCGGCGACAAGCACAGCACAACCCGGCTGCTGGATACCGAGTTCCCCAAGTTCCGGCAGTTGTTTCCCGCCGACTACACCGCCGTGGCGATCGTTGAGGTCGCCGATCTGATCGAGGCGATCAAACGGGTGGCCCTGGTGGCCGACAAAGCCGCTCAGATCCGTATGGAGTTCAGCGACGACGGCGCGCTGCGTCTGTCGGCCGGCAGCGGCGGTGAGGGAGCGTTCCTCGGCGAGGCTGAGGAAGATCTGCCGGTGCAGTTCGCCGGCCAGCCGTTGACCATCGCGTTCAACGCCACCTACCTCACCGACGGTCTGGCGGCCCTCAACGCCGATCGTGTGCACTTCGGCTTCACCACCTCGCAGCGGCCGGCTGTGCTGCAACCGGCGGACAAGGACCAGGCCCTCGACGAAGGGGAGGGGCCGTACCCGGCCGAGGCGGGGGAGTACCGGTATCTGCTGATGCCCGTGCGCATCCCGGGCTGATGAGTGGGAGGGGCGCCGCCGCGAGGGCGGCCGGTCTAGCCGAATTCTCGGGATAAACCGACCAGATCTGGGTCGGCCGCCTCGAGGATGGTGACCTCGTAGATCGCATCGAGGTTCTCGCCGTGGCCGTCCCCTGTGTAGGTCCACAACTCGTCCCACAAGGCGTCTTCGTCACCCAATGGGAGGGTGGCCTCGTCGACGTCGCAGACGACGGTCGACTCGTGGCCGTCGGAGTAGGTGTTTTCTACCTTGATCTTCATGGGGGCTCCTGGGATTTCAGGCGGCTTCGGCCGGGTTGGGCAAAGCGTCGCGCGCTTGGCTGCTGGCGCGGATGTACTCCATGAGCGCCTGGCCGAAGCAGCTGTCGGAACTGATGGTGTGGCGGCTGCGTTCGGCGGCGGTCTTGGTGAGCATGAAGGTGTGCCGGGCGCGCAGCGATTCGGTGGAAATGTCTTTCAGGGCAACCGAATACGGTGCATCGCGGTGCCGCTGGACCAGGCTGAGCAGGGTGCGGCTGTGCACCTTTAACTGGTCGGACAGAAAGTCGACCACCGGGTCGTGGGTTGTGCCTGTCGAGATCATGGATCTGACTCTATGACCGCCCTCTGACACAACCACGCGGCCGGATTTTCGATGGCTGATGACGGAAATCGGTTCCGCTGTCGGTACTTCCCTCCGAGGAGGTGGATCTGGTGTGTCGTGCTGCCCATGAGCCGGGCGGTCCCCGCCGGTGCAGCGGTGATGCCCGGCAGAGTCTGGAGCGGTCGACCTCGGGTTTGGCGGCTCTACTGGAGCGGCTCACCGAGTTGGGTGCGCCGTCCCCTTCGGCCGAGCCGACGGCGGTGATGGGCCTACCGGCGGCCGTCCGGGAAGCGGTCGACGTGGCCGCCGAAGTAGGAAGCCCCTTCATCGTGGGCGGGGCGGTGCGTGATGCGCTGCTCGGACGGGTTCCCCACGACTTCGACCTGGAGGTGCACGGCAGCGATCTCGACGAGCTGGCCGGCCACTTCGCGGCGGCGGGATGGGAGGTCGACGAGGTCGGCCGCCAGTTCGGGGTGGTGAAGATCAGCCGGCCTGGGCAGGATGCCATCGACGTGACAGTTCCGCGGCGGGAGAACAAGATCAGCGCCGGGCACCGCGGCTTTCGTGTCGAGACCGGCGGGCCGATGAGTGTCGCCGATGCCGCGGAGCGCCGCGACTTCACCATCAACGCCATCTACTACGACCCGCTCGCCAGCACCCTGGTGGATTCCTTCGGCGGGGCGGCGGATCTGGACGCCCGGGTGCTGCGGCACGTTTCGGATGCGTTCAGCGAGGATCCGCTGCGGGTGTTGCGCGGCGTGCAGTTCGCCGGCCGGTTGGCCATGACGATTCATCC
>JAUPKO010000912.1 GCA_030837395.1 Actinomycetota bacterium
GAGGATCGTGTGTACCCGGGGCAGCAATAGTGGCGGGCCGGCTCCACGTGATTCTGCGGCGGGTCTGGGCTCGAACTGTTCGACCAGCTGACCGTCACGTGCGTGCTGTCCTAGGTTCAGGCCGTCGCCTCTCTTGAGCAGCTCAATCACCTGTGTACCTGCGGACAGCCGGGCCAGCGCTGCCGGCTGGGAGGCGATCGGTGTCCGGTCCTCGTAGCAGTAGGTCCAGCCGGGTACGGTGCCGCAGCGCAGCAGCGAGCCCGGCAGGGACGGTGGGACGGCCCGGCCGGTCTGCTCGATGGTCATCATCTCCAGGGGCCCGCCACCGAGCTGGTCGGCCACAGGGCGTGTCTCGGGAACGGCTCTTCCACCGGGTGCGCGGTCACAGCACGTGGCGTACCGACGGCAGTCGGCGGAGCAGGCCGGCGAACGCGAAACAGGCCGGTAGCGCCACGAGCCCGGCGGCGCCCACCTTTGCCAGCGTAGGCACTGCGACATCGCCCAGGACGTGCCCGACGGCGGTGACGACGATCGCGTGGCTGACGTAGACGGCGTACGTGTGCTGCGAAAGGAAGTGCCGCAGCGGACCGGTACCGTCGAACCTGCTGCGGAACAGCGCGAGCAGTGCCAGGCAGGCACCGACCGCGACGCTCGAATCCCACAGCGCGTAGCACAGCGAGTTCAGCGTCCCCCGGCCGACCATCGCGGCGGGTCCGGCTGCCAGGCTGAGCGGGAGCAAGACCAGCGTCGCGCCGACGACCAGGCCGAGTCCGGCGGCGCCCATCCGGGCGGTCACGGCGTGCAGCCAGCCGCGCCGGTACGCGATCGTCCCGACCGCGAAGAACCCCAGGTACTGCGGCAGATAGGCCGCAGTCGGCAGACCGACGACCGGTACCCAGAACCCGATCGGCACCACGATCCGCCAGGCGTACGTCACCAGCGCCAGGCCAGCAACGAGGCTGGCGACCGCCCGAAAGGCCGGAGACGCCGGCGGCACGATCGGGAACACCTCGTCGACACCAGTAGCGGCGGCGACCTGCGCCGGCCGGCGCCGGGTGACTCGGCGGGCGAGCGTGTACCCCACGTCGAGCGCCAGCAGCACAAGTACGAACCACAGGGGTCCAGGGCCGATCGCCGAGAGGTAGCCGTCGAGCGGGGAGCCCTCGGGGTACCTTCCGATGAGCAGGACAGGGCTCACGACGAAACAGCACACCACGAGCGGGATGCCGAGCCGGATCACTCGGTCGCGCAGGAATGCATGCGCACCCTTGCGGTCGTAGGAGGCTGGCGTGAAATAGCCCGACAGCAGGAAGAACGCGCCCATGAACCATGCCTGGTCGACCATCAGAAGGACCGTCAGGCCGAGGCCAACGGCGGCGCTCGTGGGCTTCTCGGTGTAGTACCACGTCCCGAGGCCGCTGTAGGTGACGGCGACGTGGTGCAGGACCACCAGGCAGGTCAGTACGGTTCGCAGGTTGTCCACGAACGACAGCCGAACGTTGCTCTCCATGGTCACCGAAGCTACGGAGCACCCGGCCGGGGCGGTATCGATCTGGACCTACGGATGGGTGTGGCCAGCCACACTCCCGGTCCGGCCCGGCGCGGTGCACAGTGGGAGCACCACGCGGCAGAACTCGGGGAGGCACCGTGGGACAGCTGGGTTCGTGGCTGACGCGCATCGGGGTCGGATTCGCGCGGGCGTGCATCGTCGTGGCCGTCACCATGCCGGTCCCGGCTGTGTGGACGGCTGCGGCGGCACTGTGGATCTGGTGGGGACGGGGCTGGACCGCGATCGGACCGGTCATCTGGGCGAGTATCGGCACATTGGCCGTGTCCCCCCTGGTGTGCCGGATGGTCCGTTCCCTCGTCGAACGGTGGATCGGCACCGTCATCCCCATCGGGTACCGCCGGCCGGCGCCGGTGGTGCGCATGTCCACCGGGTACTGGTGGAACGGGCACTCCTACCACCGGACCCGGCGGGATGCGCTCCATGACCAGTGGTGGCGGATCCGGTGGCGCGACCCGGCCGCGTGGCGAGACCTCCGGTTTGCGGTGACGGTGCCGGTCACCGTCGGGGCGGTCGCCGCGATCCCGCCGGCCGGCGTGGCGGTGGCAGTGTTCGGCGTGTTCCAGCCGACACCCGCAGCGCGCCTGGTCGGGGTGCTCGGCGCGGTCGTCGCGGTCGTTGGCGCCCCGTACGCCTGGCGGCCCCTCGGGACGGTGGCTGTACGCCTCCTCTGCCCGCCGCCGACGGCTGCGCTGGCGGACCGGGTCGACGAGCTGACCGCGCAGCGCGCGGATGCCACGGTCGCGCAGGCCGCCGAGATCCGCCGCATCGAACGGGACCTGCACGACGGGGCGCAGGCCCGCCTGGTCGCGCTCGGGCTGTCGCTGGCGACTATGGAAAGGCTGCTGGCGACCGACCCCGACCAGGCCAGGGCGCTACTGCGGAAGGCCCGGGCAGGCGCCAAGGCCTCGTTGGCCGAACTCCGCGAACTGGTCCGGGGCATCAGCCCACCGGTACTCAACGAGCGCGGGCTTGTCGACGCCGTCCACGCGCTTGCTCTGGACGTCCCGCTCGGCATCAGCGTCGATGCCAACCTTTCCCTCCGCCTGGACGCTCCGATCGAGTCAGCCCTGTACTTCGGGGTCGCCGAGCTGCTGACCAACGCAGTCAAGCACGCCCGCGCGTCCCAGGCACGGATCACCATCCGGTGTGACGACACCTGCCTGACCGTCGAGGTCTCCGACGACGGCCGAGGCGGGGCCCGCGCGGCCGACGGCGGCGGGCTCGCCGGGCTGCGCAACCGCCTCGGGTACTTCGACGGTACGCTGACGATCACCAGCCCGTCCGGCGGTCCGACCCGCGTCACGATGGCGGTGCCATGCGAATCGTCGTAGCCGAGGACCTCTACCTACTGCGCGACGGGCTGGTCCAC
>JAUPKO010000913.1 GCA_030837395.1 Actinomycetota bacterium
GCCTCCTACAGCGTCGCCAAGTACGGCCCGCAGCAAGGCACCGACGCCCAGTGGATGCCCGACGCCGGCAACGGGGTGCGGCTGAACGGATCACTGATCCAAGGCGACCCCAACGATGCATCGACCCCGTCGACGGTCGCCGACCAACAGGCCTGGATCCAGCACCTCGTTGCCACCCACGGCGCCGCCAGCTCGACCAAACCGCGCTACTACCTGTACGACAACGAGCCAGGCCTGTGGCACGAGACGCATCGCGACATGGTGGCCACCGGACCGACGATGCAGCAATTGCTCGACCGCACGGTGGCATACGGCACGATGGTGCGGGCCACCGACCCCGGTGCCACCCTGGTCGGACCGGAGGGCTGGGGCTGGCTCGACCTCAAGTACAGCGGTGCCGACCAGCAGGCTGCCCGAGCCAACGGATGGTCATCGTTCCCTGATCGCGCCGCCCACGCCAACACTGATCAGTTCCCGTGGCTGCTGGCGCAGCTCGCAGCCAAGGAGAAGGCCACCGGCACGCGGCTGCTGGACGTGGCGACCGTGCACTGGTACCCGCAGGGAGGCGAGTTCGGCAACGACGGCGGCGCGGCAATGGCGCAACTGCGCAACCGGTCCACGCGGCAACTGTGGGACGTCAACTACACCGAGGAAGCGTGGATCCGCGAGAAGACCGCAGCCATTCCGCGGCTGCAACAGTGGGTCAAGGACAACTACCCGGGCACCAAAGTCGGCATTACTGAATACTCGTGGGGTGGTGAGACCACCATGAGCGGCGCGGTGGCACAGGCCGATGTGCTCGGCATCTTCGGCCGCACCGGGCTTGACCTGGCCAACCGCTGGACCACCCCGCCGACCGGTTCGCCGGTGTATCAGGCCATCAAGCTGTACCGCAACTACGACGGTCTCGGGTCCGCGTTCGGCGACACCAGCGCGCGGGCCACCGTAGCGAACCCGGACAACGTCGCCGCCTTCGCTGCCACCCGTGCCGACGGCGCCACCACCATCATGTTGCTCAACAAGTACGTCACTGGGTCCACGCCGATCTCGCTGTCAGTGGCAGGGCGCACCGCAACCGGCACCGAAGCAGCCCAGGTGTGGCAGTTGGCAGCGGGCGCGACGACGCGAGCCCCCGACGCGACGGTTACCGACAACAAGGCCACCCTGACCCTGCCTGCGCAGAGCGTCACCATGCTGGTGCTGCCCAAACCCAAACCGGTGCCGCCGCCGACCGCGGTGATCACGTCGAGCGCCACCACCGTGGCGGGCACGACCGGCGTGGCCAATCCGCTGACCGCCGCGGTCAAGGTGGCGTCCGCGCCGCTCACGGGTGTGATCGTGGACATGGAGGTCTACGACTCGGCCAACCGCAAGGTGTTCCAGAAGTACTACACCGGCCAGAGTTTCACGGCGGGTCAGTCCCGGTCGTATTCGACGAGTTGGATTCCGGCAGCGGCCGGCACGTATTCGGTGCGGATTGGGGTGTTCAAGGCGGCGTGGGCCGGGCAGTTGCACTGGAATGCTGCGGCGGCCACCGTGGCGGTAAAGGGCCCGGGCATTCCGGTGTTGACCAGCACGGCAACGGTGACGCCAGCCTCACCCAAGGTCGGCAGACCGACAAGCACGATGGTCACGGTGCGCAACACCGGTGGGGCGGCGCTGACCAGCGGCATCGTCGACCTGGAGATCTACCGCAACGGCACTCGGGTGAACCAGCAGTGGCGCAGCAACGTGACTGTGCCGGCGGGCGGATCGACGGTGTCGACCTTCGCCTGGGTGCCACCGGCGGCGGGAACGTACGTGGTGAAGGTGGGTGTGTTCACCGCCGGATGGGCGACCAATCCGAGTTGGAACGCATCGGCTGCAACGTTCACGGTGGTGCCATAGCCGGCCGCTGACTCGGCGGCGGGGCGCCACTGGCGGTGACATCCCCAGCCACCCTCGTGGCATGGTTCGGCTCCCAACCCAATACGGGCATGGAACCCACGACGGCGCGTGCCTTAGACCAAACGAGTGAACCTGGGAACCTGCCTGTGCGACCGAACCATCCCACTACGTGGATCGGCCGTGCGGTCGGCGGCCGAGTCGGTGGATCCCCTGACGACCTTCCTCCAACCCGAATGGATGGTCACCGTGGGTGCCGACCTTCGCACGTACGTCTCGTTCATCACCGCCACCGGTCTGCTGGGTCTTGGAATGCTGGGCGCTGTGCCCGCGGCCGCCGCGGACGACGTCGTCCTCACCTGGAAGGTGACCGATTCGTGGACCACGGGTGCAACGGTGGATCTCACCCTCGCGAACCGCTCCGGCGCAGCCATCAGCCCCTGGTCGGTGACCATCACCGGCGGCCCCACGGCCTCGTCCGCGTGGAATTCGACCCTCACCGGCGGTACCGCCTTCCGCGCGCCGTCCTGGTCGCCCTCGCTGACCGCCGGCGGATCCGCGCAGTTCGGCGCGGTGGTGTCGTCGGCCGCGGCACCCACTGGCTGTGCGGTCGCCGGTCATGCGTGTCGCGTCGTGTCCGCCGACCCCACACCGACCCCCACACTCACACCGACCCCCACACCCACACCCACACCCACACCGAGTCCAACGCCGACCCCGACTCCCACCCCGACCCCGACTCCCACCCCGACTCCCACCCCGACCCCGACACCGACCCCCACAACGAGTCCCGAACCTGGTCCCTCGAACCTGCCGACGCCGATGCGATTCACCACCACCAGCACCGCCAGCGGCACCGTCAACTACCACACCGCGCTGCCATTCGGCACCGGGACGTCCGACAGGTTCAGCCTGAGCGCCAACTACACCGACCTCATCATCAGCAACTACACCGCGGGGGCACTGCTCGGTCGGCTCCTCACCGAACAGAACCCCGGGCTGGCACTGAACCGGGACTACATCTACGGAGCCCTGTTCGCCCAACTCCTGCAGGAGAACATCAACACCGGCGGCTACTCGGGCACTTCCGACTGGATCAACCCGAACGCCACGGAGCGCACCACCCTGCTTGCTGCAGGCCAGGGTGGGCCCTACCAGATCAACGACTACTCGAAGCGGCTCGAGACGGACGCAGGCATCGGTCTGGTCAATTTCGTGGCACTGCAGAAGGGCCTCGGATACACAGTGGAGGCGCAGGACAGCGGAGCACAGACCGCGACTCGCGGTCCGGCGTCGCTGGATCAGAAGTACTTCGGCCCCATGGCAGCGGCGTACTTCCACCTCAACGACGCGAACCGGATGGCGATGAACAACGCCGACACCTGGGGCCCGCAGTACGCCACCTACAACGCCTGCATGGCCAACCTCAAGGATCCGAAGTCGGCCGCCACCGCGTACAACAACTACGACATGATCCTCAACGCCGCCTACAACGCGGGCACGTACTCGCGCATCCTGGCGGACTATTACCGCATCTGCGCCGGACAGTTCGGCAGCGCCCCGGCCGCCACGCAGGTGACGTCGATCGGCGACTACTCGCTGTCCGACGCCGCCTATCAGAAGGCGATCGGCACGTCGGAGTCGGCTGGGTCGACCTTCATCCTCTACCCGCGTCAGGTGCGCCTGTATCTGGACCAGCTGTACAACCAGCGCACCTATCCGTCGGCCGCCATCATCGGCGACACGCGCATCGACCTGTCGGTGAGCGACGTTGCGTCCGTCTTTGCCAACTCGATGGGCACTCTGGCCTACATCGACGGTGGCGGCGCCTACCGCTACATCGCGCAGGCGGACTCGCTGACGGCCTTCAATGCGACCCTCGCCAGGGCCGGGCTGAACTCGACGTCGCGGTTGAACCTCTCGTCCAAGAGTGATCGGACGAAGTTCTTCGACCTGCTCGACGGGTCGATCGCGACGTTGGCGACCAACCTCGATGTCGACTTCGGTGCCGTGACCCAGACGACGATCGGCGGCACCCCGACGCCGCCCCCCACCCCGACCCCCACCACGACCCCCACCACGACCCCCACCCCGACCCCTGCGGCCGGTCTCAGCGTCAAAATCTCGGCAGGCTCCGACTGGGGCACGGGTCGGACCATGGACGCCACGGTGACCAACAAGACCCTCAGCCCGACCTCTTCGTGGCGCGTCACGTTCGCGTGGCCACAGGACGTCGCACCCTGGAACGCCACCCGAGTCTCGTACACCGGCGGCAGCGCCACCCTCGGCAATTCAGCGTGGAACGCCAGCATCCCCGTGGGTGGTTCGACGACGTTCGGCTTCTCGGACACCTCACCCGCACTGCCCAAACCGACGACCTGCAGTGCCGCCGTCAACGGTGCGCCGATGCCCTGCACCCTAGTTCGCTGACTCATGAGCCGCACGCGACGGCGATCCTGTGGGCTAGAAGGACTGGCCGACCACCGGGACCGGAACACAGCGCCGCAGGCTGCGGGTCAGCCGGTCCCAGGTGTTCGGGGTTGACCCCTGGAACCGCCTCGCCGCTCACCCCTCCCGCACATGAGCCACGCCGCACGCCCCGCCCCTGACGCAAATCCTGCTACTTGCCGCAACCATCCTGACCAGCGTCTCCAGAGCGAGTCGATATCGAATACCTTGGATTTGGTCCCATCTGGAAGGATGTCCTCATGTTCCACAGATTGCCGCGGCCAACCAGGGACCAGGGCAGGATCAGGGGTGTCGCACCCAGCGCGACTGCCAGCACTTATGAACGGGGCCGCATGGAGCATTCATCCTCAAGAATCCAACCGTCGAAACTCACCGCCATCACGTCCCCCAATCGTGTGAAGGCTCGGCTTCACACGAGACTCTACGTCGCCCTCGGTTTGGCGCTCGTCATCATTATCAACGGCGCCACCAC